>JAITMS010000176.1 GCA_031277255.1 Azonexus sp. | reverse complement strand
TTTCGTGCTGATACCTCCCGCGCCATCAGCCTCCCCAAAAAACGAAAGGCCGCCGCATGGAATCCAGAGTATCTCGGTACCGTCTTGAAATTACGGGTGATTTGATGCTCCGGCCCTGGAAGGGGAATGAACTGGTGGCCGGAATGCGCTGGCGGCACTGGTTGTTGATGATGCTTTTGACTACGCCGTTTTTACTGATTTTACTGTTGATGACGCTTTTACCGTTCTATACCGGGTTTGCTGGAGTCTCCTTGGCGCAGTTCATCTTCTTTTCTGTCGTATCGGGTTATGCCTGCTTTCTCATCTGGCTGGCGTGGCACACGGCTCGTGCGGGTTATGTGCTTCGAATGAGCGCAAACGGCGGCTTAAGCCACTGCCTCGGCCCGAAAATCGCTTGGCGGGATATTGACGGCGTCGACTGGGAATTGCGGGATCACGGAGACACTCAGTCCAACTTTTTGGTGCTTGCGCTCAAACCGGCGGCCATCGAATCTTTGCGCCGCCCCTGGCTGCGCCGCCTGCTGGCCATGCCTGCTTGTAAACTCACTGTTTCAAAGGCCCGCCTTGTCATTGCATGTGGACTAATCGCCACGCCCCCTGCCGTCCTTTGGGGAGCAGCACGCCACCTCGCCATGCGAGCCAACCCTGATTTCGATCCTGACTGGATAGCGCCTTGAGCCGCGTCGCCGCCCCGTCAACCCGTCGCGTCATACCAACCCCGCCTCAATATTCCATCAAGCAAACCTCCCGTTTTCGGTGATAATTCACGCTCTGCGTGATTGACCCTGGGATGCTCTTGCCATGATTCTCGACAAACTCTTTCAACTGATGTCCGAAAAGCAGGCCTCCGACATTTTCATTTCTGCCGGGGCGCCGATCCACATCAAGATTCAGGGCAACACCATGCCGGTCAACCAGCAGGTGATGCTGCCCGACATGATCGAGAAGATCGCCTATGAGCTGATGTCGCCGGAGCAGATCAAAACCTTCGAGGCCAACTGGGAGATGAATCTGTCCTTCGGCGTGCCGCAGGTGGGCAACTTCCGCGTCAATATTTTCCGCCAGCGCGGTTCGACCAGCATCGTGATCCGCTTCATTCTCGGCAACATTCCGCCCTTGGGCGAACTCGGCCTGCCGCCGGTGCTGGCTGAACTCATCATGGAAAAACGCGGCCTGATTCTGATCGTCGGCGCCACCGGCTCCGGCAAGTCGACCACCATCGCCTCGATGCTCGACCATCGCAACACTTTCCGCTCCGGTCATATTCTGACGGTCGAGGACCCGATCGAATTTCTCTTCAAGCACAAGAAGTCGATCATCAACCAGCGCGAAATCGGCATGGATACCGTCGATTGGCAGGTGGCGCTGAAGAACGCCATGCGTCAGGCGCCGGACTGCATCCTGATCGGCGAAATCCGCGACAAGGACACCATGCAGGCCGCCATCGCCTACGCCCAGACCGGCCACCTGTGCCTCGCCACGCTGCACGCCAACAACTCCTACCACGCGCTCAACCGCATCATCAGCTTTTTTCCGCTGGAGAACCGGCCCGCCCTCTTTCTCGATCTGTCGGTCGCCTTGCGCGCCATCGTCTCGCAGCGCCTGGTCAGAAAACTCGACGACAAACTGGCGCCGACCTGCGAAATCATGCTCAATACCCGCCACATCAGCGAATTGATCGAGCGCGGCGAAGTCCAGGCGATCAAGGAGGCGATGGAACAGACGCTGGCCCCTGGCTCGCAGACTTTCGAGCAGGATTTGTTCCGGCTCTACAGCGAGGGCGCCATCACCCTCGATGAGGCGCTGGCCAATGCCGACTCGCCGACCAATATGTCGTGGCTGATCAACAATTCGGAGCTGATGGTCGGCGCGGGCAAGGAAAGCAAAAAAATCGACGCCATTGCCGATTTCGACAGCACCGACGAAGGCGGCGCTTCGTTCAAGGAATTGACCCTGAGCCTCAGCGATCCCGACGCATAAGCCGCCATGAGTGACGCCGCCAGCGCCGAACTCCAGAGCATCCGCGACTATATTCGCTACGCCGTCAGCCGCTTTACCGCCGCTGGCCTCCACTTTGGCCACGGCAGCGCCAACGCCTGGGACGAGGCGGTCTATCTGACCCTGCACACCCTCGCTCTGCCGCTCGACCGCCTCGAACCCTTCCTCGACGCCCGCCTGCTCGGACACGAACGCGAGGCCCTGCTCGACATCTACCGGCGGCGCTGCCAGGAACGTCTGCCCGCCGCCTACCTGACCGGCGAAGCCTGGCTCGGCGAACACCGTTTTTATGTCGATGAGCGGGTCATCGTGCCGCGCTCCTTCATCGCCGAACTGCTGGACGAGCAACTGGCGCCGTGGGTTGCCGATCCCGGCGCGATTGCTGCCGTCCTCGACCTGTGCACCGGCTCCGGCTGCCTCGCCATCCTCGCCGCGCTGGCTTTTCCCGAAGCCGAAGTCGATGCCGTCGATGTCTCACCCGACGCGCTGGCCGTCGCTGGGCGCAACATCGCCGACTATCAACTCGACGACCGGGTGCATCCCGTTCAATCGGACGCCTTCGCCCAACTCCAGGGCAAACGCTACGATTTAATCATCGCCAACCCGCCTTACGTCGACGCCGCCTCGGTCGCCGCGCTGCCGCCGGAATACCGGCACGAACCCGCCCTGGCGCTGGGTTCCGGCGAAGACGGCCTCGACTTCACCCGCCGGATTCTGCGTGAGGCCAGAAAACACCTCCATGCCGAAGGTCTGCTGGTGGTCGAAATCGGCCACAACCGGGCGACCCTTGAAGCGGCCTTTCCCGAATTACCGTTCATCTGGCTCGACACCGCCGCCGGCGGCCAATTCGTCTTTTTACTGCACGCCGCCGATTTGCCCGATTAGAGCATTTTCTGTTCAAGTCCTTACACTCCCGTTCGTCCTGAGCTTGTCCCTTCGTCAGGCTCAGGACAGGCGAAGGACGGTGCGGAGAGAGGGTACGGCGGCTTGAACCGGGCTTCGACAGGCTCAGCCCGAACGGTATAGGGGCGCGTATGCACTTGAACCCAAACCGCTCTAGAGCGGTTTGGGTTCAAGTGTGGACATCCGTTTCCCCGCCCATGCGCCTTGCTCCCCTCGCCCGCTTGCGGGAGAGGGGCCGGGGGAGAGGGGCGGCATCCCGATTGGCGGGTGGCGGCAATGGATACGCCGCTGCCCCTCTCCCGGCCTGCGGCCACCCTCTCCCGCAAGCGGGCGAGGGGAAAACCGTAAGCACTTGAACCGAAACCGCTCCAGGCCCTGCCCCCCGACCGGCTACCCGCCCGCCGCAAACTGGGCGCGCATGACCGTGACCGTGTCGATCATGGCCCCCTGCGGAATGGGGATCAGCCCCTCGCGGGGCCGGTCGAGATCGAGGATGACGCCGAGCACGAGGGCAAAAAGAGCAAAGAGGGCAAGCAGGATGACGCGGTCGCGTTTGGCCACCGCCGCCGAGGCATAGCCGAGCACAATCGCGGCGGCGATGAAATAGATGGCCAGCGCGCCGAGCACGAGCACCGGCATATGCGCCTCTAAAGCGGCTTTGCGCGACTGGGCGAGATCAAAGGCATCGCCCAGCGGCGTCAACGCAAAAGCGGGCAGCGGCGTCTGGCGGCTGGGTTCGACCAGACGCACCGCTTCGGCCCAGATTTGCGGCTGTAGCTGCTCGGCCTGCCGCGCGGCGGCATCTTGCGCCTCGCCGCCGGTAAGGCCATAGTCCAGACGCGCGCCAGCGTAATCGAGCAACAGGCGGCGCAAATGACCGGCATCATCAAGGAGCGCCGTCCGCTGCCAAGCCGTGCTCAAGGCATTGGCCTCACTGACGACCAGCTTGCAACGCGCCTCGTAGCGGTCGAGCGCCATGCCGAAGCTGAAAGCGACCAGCAAAGCCAACAGCCCCAGCACAGCGGAAAGAATGTAATTTTCATTGCCCGAGCTACCGGCCCTGGCCGCACCCGCCCGCCGCCGCACCCAAACCCCAAGCTCGCGGGCAGCAGCCATCATCAGAAACATGAGCAGGGACAAAGCCCACAAGGGCGTATCCCAAAAAAATTTCTCGGCAATCATGGTCAGGTTTTTCTCATCGCGGCAGGCCACAAATCCAGCCACGCCGCCGCCCGCGCAATCGCGGCGTTCCAGAATATGCTTGCATCGTAAATCATGGGCAAACGATATTGAACCAGTGAAGGCAAGATTTTTGAGCCTGTCAGCACCAGGGAGATGAGCCAAATTATTGGCGCATGCTATCCGTAACGGGGAGGCCGGTGTTGGCGTCCAGTAAGACGACTTCGAAGGCATCCGAGGGGCCGTTGCTGCTGTTGGCAGTGAAACGTTGGTCGCTGATCGTGAAGCTCAGGCTGTGGTCGCCTTCGTTCACCATGAAGGCCTGAGTGAGGCGGGTTTGGACGAGGGAGGTCTCGGCAAGGGTGATGGCGTTGCCGGTGACGTTGCCTTCGGCGAGCCAGTCAGCCGTGTTGGCGGAGCCGAAATCGCCGTTGAGCAGTGTCGGGTTGACAACACCGAGATCGAGCGCGGTTGGCGTTGGCGCTGGCGCAACGGGAGTACCCACTGGTCCGCCGCCGATTGGCGCCAAATTGCCGGTATAGGCATCCCAGCCCAGGATTTGCAGCGCGGCGATGTCCACGGCGTCCGGCAAGCGGCGCTGGCCCGGTTCCAGGTACTGGCTCATGACGTGATTCATCCCGTCTTCGCCCGCGGCGGCTTGCGGCATGGGGATGCCAAGCACATGACCGAGTTCGTGAATAAGCACGGTCAAGAGGTCGAGCCGTCCGTCGGCTTCGCTGCCCGGCAGCGCCGTGTAGTCCATCAGCAATGCCTGTTCGCCGGGGTCGGTTGAGGCGGACACGAACTCAGTGTTGTTTTCTGGGGAAGGATCGACAAACCAGCCCCAGCCCGCGCCGCTGGCGTCCAGGGTAATCTGCGTGCCTTCGGTGCGGGCGGCCCAGCCGGTGGGCAGGTCGGCGATGGCAAAGCTGGCCTGACTGAGCCGGGACGGGGAAGCGCCTTGATTCAGCCAGTATTGGCGGGCCTGGCTGAGTTGGAGGTAGACGTAGCCGAGTTCGAGGTCGGGGATGGAGAGGCCGGGGCCTTCTTCAAAAATACTCTGTGGGAATCTCATGGGCACATCCGTATTGCGAGTCTTGATGCGATTGCTTTCGATCAAACTGCGTAGCAAGGCCATGGCCTCCTCGTCGACTACTTCAATCCCATCAACCTTCTTCGTAATTTGGAGTGCAGGATCGCCAGCAACAATATTGACGAACATCTCATCGGCACGCCTCTTTGCAATTAAATCCGGCCTTCTAATCCCAAGGTTGAATTCAAAGGTCCAAGTCTCGGTAGGGTTCTGTTTCAGGCGTTCGCTGATACGCCTGAGCGATTGCATAATCTCTTCGGTCTTACCAGCCTTGGTCCAGGCCAGTTTACGGTCGATGAAATTGATAGCGCCGTTGACCATCTCTGCCCCCTCGACCCCGAGAATGCCTAATTCCTGTTTTTGGCTGTCCCAAAACGGCGCTGCGTATTCCCAAATATCTTTGTTGTTGCTCTCTAGACGCCCTGTAACTCCTTGCTCAAATTTCAGCCAGTTTTTTCTATCGGTCGGCTCGATTAAATTAAATTGACTCTGCTCACTGGCTCTAAGCCGGTATACTCCATCAGTTTTGTTATTGGTCTTGAGCCAATTAGTCAATTCAGGGCGCGTCAGAAAATTGGGGTGTGCAGGATTGAGTTTCAGGCCATTCCCATTGGTCGTGTTACGAACTTCAAAATTTAGGCCATTGCAGTTTATATTGTGAACCCAGATTCCATGTTCGCCCACGTAGTAAGTGTGGAAATCTTCCACTTCCAAGTTGTATACCGGAAGTTTGAAGAATATATCTGAATCGATAAAATCCTGGTTTGTGATATCCTCAATGACGATACCTAGAGCGTCCTCCTTCTCACGTTTGAAAAATGTATCCAAATCATATAAATATTCGACAGATTCAATGGCTTTTGCATCTTCATCAATCAACTTGCAATCAACATAATCCCAAAGGAAACCCATTTGGTCGGTAAGAACGTCGCTACCATAGGGTGTCCATCCGATATTCAGTCGATCGGAAATGTAAATGTTCCGAATCCCCCAACAGTGAACACTGTCGCCTCTTACATCTTCGAAATTGAATAGCCGGGAGCCTTGATTTTGCATATGGCTTGGCGACGTCCAGCCTTCCTCTTTCGTCCAGAACGGGTGATTGAATGTCACGAGCAAAGGGGGGGCGTAGCGCGTCAGTTTCCCCGTGGCGTCCTTTCTTCCTTTAGGCCAAGCTCCTACGCAAAATTCATCTTGCTGTGGCGGCATCTCACACTCAACCCTGACCACCCTTTGCGGCGGATGCGCAAAAGTCTTCAGTACCCGCTTATAAGCCTGCTCCCCACCGTTCTCCGGCTTGGAAAGCACATAGTCGCCCACCTTGATCTGTTCAATCGGCTTCAGACCTTCCCTGGTATGCACCAGCGTCCCCGCCGCAAAACAGGCTCCCGGCTCGAACCAGCGGCGTTTTGTATCCACCGGCTTGGTCAGTTCGGCCAGAACTTTTTCCTGCAACGCCTTGCCGGACAATCCCTCGCTGGCGTACTTGACCATCAGGTCTGGCACGTCCAAGCGCACAAAAGCCTCTCGTAACGTGGCGGCCAATGCGGGATCGGCCAGGCTGTGTTCGGCGGCCTGGAGCAGCACGTTCTGGATTTTTTCAGCTTGCGCCATTTGCACTTGCAGTGGCGCCGTTTTGTCTATCATCTGAACCAGCTTATCCATCTGGCCGCGATACCACTGGGCGGCTGAGGTCATATCCAGCGTCAGGGACTTGGGCACTTGGAAGAGATCCTTGCCCGCAAGCTGGATGATGAGGTCGTCGACCAATTGGATGGCGCCTTCGCCATTGAGGTCGATATGCTTGCCCGCACTGGAAAGCGCAGGCTGCAACCTGAAAACGCTCCCTCCCGCCGCCGCATCCGGTGCCTGCCCGACAATGAATTTGGCCTTGGAGGCGTTCAGACCAATGATTTCGCCCAGCTTGCTCATGATGTCGCTGACAACCGCAACGCCTTGTTCAAAAAAAGAGGCATCAATTTTAATTCTCTCCCCATGTCAATATCCTCGAAACGCCAACCCTGCCCATGCTGCGGCTCGGTAGTGCCGACAGAGCGGATCAATCACGCCGCTCTGAAAGACCCGGCCTGAGGGTAGGGAACCCATCGCCGGGGGGCTGGCGGGAAAGCCGCCCCGCGGTCGTCGGCAGGGCGGGTACTTCTACACTACCAAAGGCGCTTGCTGTAGAACAGC
>JAITMS010000160.1 GCA_031277255.1 Azonexus sp. | reverse complement strand
ACCGTGAAACAGTCGAGCGCCAATGATAGTGAGCCAACCGCTCGCGAAAGTAGGTCACCGCCAGGCTCCTTACCCCAACAAAACCCCCGCTCAATCAAAACAGCGGGGGTTTTTGGCTTGGGAGAACGACGTCAGGCTGTCAAGTGCATACCTCCCCTATACCTTCGAGCTTCGCCTGTCCCTTCGATAAACTCAGGACAGGCGAAGCCCGGTTCAAGCCCCCATATCCTCTCCGCACCGCCCTTCGACAAGCTCAGGGCGAACGGGGAGTGTAAGGATTTGAACAGAAAATGCTCTAATCGGTGCCAAATTGGGGGTGATAGGGGCCGAACAGGATGGCGTTGGAGGAGCCGGCTGAAAGCAGCCGGTAGTTTGCCATTCTGGCAACGTCGTGGGACTTGTCGGATACGGTGTTGACGATCTGATTGACGATGGCGCTCAGTAGCGCGCCGACCAGACCGCCGCCGCTATTGTTGTTGCCTAATACGACAGCGGTTTGCCCAGACCAGAGTTCCTGTCCTGTTTTGAGGTCGATGAGTTTGGCTGATGCCGCTGCTTCGACCACGCTGTCAATCAGGCGGTAGCTGGTGCCGAAGCGGGTGATGGTGATGTATAAAGCAGCATCCGCGCCGAAAACTTCGCGCAGTTTGTCGAGCGCGATGGCATGTGCTTCCTCGGCGACGGTGACGCCGTTCTGCTTGAAACTTTCTTCTGACAGGGTGACTGGAATGATGTAATACCCTGATTCCGCAAGCGGTACGGTGGCGGTGGCGAGAAAACTCGTTGGCGCCTTGATTTCAGGAGACTGGTTGACCGGCGGCAGAACCAGAATGGAGCGCGGGCGGCTTTCCCGGAAAGCCGTGTAATCGCGTTGTGCTACCGGCGCGGCGCAGGCGTGGAGCAGAAATACGACACCCAGCATGGTGGCGAGACGGGCGGCGCGAATGCCGGAAAACGAGATGGATAAACGATTCATCATGGGCAACGCCTATTTTTTGTATTTTTTCAGAAGGGAATCCATATAGACGGCGGCTTCCGGGAAGCGAGTTTTTTCGGTTTGGAACGCGGCAATGGCTTTGTCGTCCTGCCCCGTTTCCGCATACAGCATTCCCAGATGGGCGTAGAAACCGGGCGGCGCGGTTTTGCCACTGGCCGCGATGATTTCCTGGTCGCGCTCCAATGCTTCGATTTGTTTTTCCCGGCTCTCGCCATTCAGATGCGCGTAGACCTGCGATTCGTAGCTACCCCAGGTATAAAGCGTCTGCGGTTTGTTGGCGCAGCCGGAAACACAGGCAATCAGAACAAGGGCCGGAAAAAACCGGCGGCTAAAGTGCTGGTTCATCGCGCCGTTACCTGCCCGCCGGTTTCCAGATACCGCTGTCGATGGCGGCGGTCAGGCGATCAACGGCTTCACGCATGGCCAGATCGAGGACTTTGCCGTTGAGCGTGGAGTCGTAGCCTGATGTGCCGCCGAAGCCGATGATCTCACGGCTCGAAAGCTCGTATTCGCCAGCGCCTTGCACCGAGTAGACGACTTCGCTGGTGCGGATATCGACGACATTGAGGCTGACCTTGGCATAGGCAACCTGGCTCTTGCCGCGGCCCAGGATGCCGAAAAACTGGTGGTCGCCTGTTTCCTTGCGGCCAAATTCCGAGACATCGCCAGTGATGACATAGGCTGCCCCTTTCAATGTTTGAGCTTCATTGCGAATCTCGGCTTCCTGTTTGATTTCCGCCATGTTGTCACGGTCGAGCACCGTAAAGCGGTTGGTTTGTTGCAAGTGTGTGATGAGGATGGTTTTGGCCTGGCTACCGAGCCGGTCAACGCCATCCGAGAACAAACCGCGCATGAAGCTGGATCGGTTATCAAATTTGCCAACCGCAATGGCTGAACGCGCACCGCTATAGGGTGTTGCAGCACTCCGCGTCTGCTCGACGGCCACACTGCGGTGGCTTTCCGTGGCGCAACCGGTAAGGCCCAAGGCGAGCAACAGGGCTGTGAAGAAGGCCATTCCAGAACGGTTCATCATATTTCCCTCTTTTTGATGTTCCAAACCAAAAATGATAGCACCCTCTCCTTTTCCGGCCAATGACAGGGTGATCGACGGGCAGTTTACCTTTGAGCCGGGCGCTGGCCGGGGTCGATGCATATAATTCGCCTCCATGACCCATTTCACTCGCTCCGGCCCGCGTTCGCGCCGTGATGATTTTTTCCATGACACCCTGACCACCGATGCCCGGCGTTTGCGTTCCTTGCAGCGGGCTGGCGGTGCGCAGGGGGAATTGGCGGCCTTGCTGGCCCAGTCGCGGGCGGCGGTGGCGGCGCGGCGGGCGGGGTTGCCGAAGCCGGAGTTTGCTGCCGATTTGCCGGTCAATGCGCGGCGGGCGGAGATTGCTGACCTGATCGCCGGGCATCCGGTGGTCATCGTGTGCGGCGAAACCGGCTCTGGCAAGACGACGCAGTTGCCGCAAATCTGCCTCGATCTTGGCCTGGGCGGGCGCGGCTTGATCGGCCATACGCAGCCGCGCCGCCTGGCGGCGCGGTCGGTGGCTTCAAGGCTGGCGCAGGAGTTGAAAACCCAGGTCGGCGCGGGTTTGGGTGCAAAAATCGGGGTCAAGATCCGTTTTCAGGATCGCAGCAGTCCGCACAGTTGGGTCAAGCTGATGACCGATGGCATTCTCCTGGCCGAGTCGCAGAGCGATCCCTGGCTCAATGCCTACGAGGCGATCATCATCGACGAAGCGCACGAGCGCAGTCTCAATATTGATTTTCTGCTCGGCTATCTCAAGCAGTTGTTGCCGCGCCGCCCTGACCTGAAGGTCATCATCACCTCGGCGACCATCGACGCCGAACGCTTCGCCCGCCATTTTGCCGTCAATGGCAAGGCGGCGCCGGTGATCGAGGTGTCGGGCCGCCTCTATCCGGTCGAGGTGCGCTACCGGCCCGTCGTGGACATTGACGAACGGGACGACGAGCGCGACCTTTACGACGCCATTGTGGACGCCGCTGACGAACTGGCGCGGCTGGGGCCGGGCGACATTCTGGTTTTTCTCCCCGGTGAGCGGGAAATCCGCGAAGCGGCGGAGGCTTTGCGCAAGCACGCGCTGGCGAGGCCGGGGTTGAGCAGCGCCCACGCGCCGGAAATTCTGCCGCTCTATTCGCGCCTCTCGGCCAGCGAGCAGGATCGTATTTTTAAGCCCGCCAGCGGCCAGCGCCGCATCGTGCTGGCGACCAATGTGGCGGAAACCTCGCTCACCGTGCCCGGCATCCGTTATGTGATCGACACCGGGCTGGCGCGGGTCAAGCGGTATTCGATCCGCAACAAGGTCGAGCAGTTGCAGATCGAGAAAATTTCGCAGGCGGCGGCAAGGCAGCGGGCCGGGCGTTGTGGCCGGGTGGCGGCGGGCGTCTGCGTCCGTCTTTACGATGAAGCCGATTTTGCCGCCCGCCCGCCGTTTACCGACCCGGAAATTCTGCGTTCCTCGCTGGCGGGCGTGATTCTGCGCATGAAGTCCTTGGGTCTGACCGCTGTCGACCGCTTTCCCTTCATCGAACCGCCGCCAGCCAAGGCGATTGCCGATGGTTACGCCTTGTTGCAGGAACTCGGCGCCTTGGACGACAAAGCGAGCGACAACAACCAACTGACCCGCGTTGGCGAGGCGCTGGCCCGCCTGCCGCTCGATCCGCGCCTTGGCCGGATGCTCGTCGCCGCCCGTGATCTCGCTTGCTTGCGGGAAGTGCTGGTGATCGCCGCCGGGCTATCGACGCAAGACCCGCGTGAACGTCCGCAAGAGCGCCAGCAGGCGGCGGATGAAAAGCACAAGCTGTTCGCCGACGAGAAATCGGAATTTCTCGGCTGGTGGAAGTTGTGGAACTGGTTCCAGAACGCCGTCGAACACAAAAAGAGCAACAGGCAACTGGTCGATCTGTGCCACGCCCATTTTCTCTCTTACCTGCGCCTGCGCGAATGGCGCGAAGTGCATGGGCAACTGCGGGCGCTGGTCACCGAATTGGGCTGGTCAGAGAACGAGCAGCCCGGCAGTTACGAGGCCATCCACATGGCGCTGCTGTCCGGCCTCCTCGGCAACATCGGCTGCAAGGCCGACGAATCGGGCTATTACCTGGGCGCGCGCGGCATCCGCTTTCTCATTCACCCGGCCTCGCCGCTCCAGAAGAAAGCCGGAAAGTGGATCATGGCGGCGGCAATCACCGAGACGACGCGCCTCTTTGGCCGGGGTATCGCCCGCATTGAAGAAAGCTGGATCGAGAAAGTGGGCGCTCACCTCATAAAGCGCCAGTATTTTGACCCGCACTGGGAAAAGAAAGCCATGCAGGTCGCCGCCTGGGAGCGCACGACCCTGTACGGCGTCGTCATCAACCCCAAGCGGCGCATTCACTACGGGCCGCTGGCCCCTGCCGAGGGGCGCGAGATTTTCATCCGTCAGGGGCTGGTCGGCGAGGAAATCGACGAAGCCTTCGCCCGCCGCTGGCCTTTCTTTCAGCACAACCAGAAGCAGATCCGCGAGATCGAGAAAATCGAGCACAAACAGCGCCGCCAGGACGTGCTGGTTGATGACGAACTGATTTTCGCCTTTTACGATCATCTGCTTCCAGAGGGCATCCACAACGGCGCGACGTTCGACCACTGGCGCAAAGAAGCCGAGCAGGACAATCCCCGCCTGCTGTTTCTGGAAAAAGACGACCTGATGCGCCATGCGGCGGCAGGCGTGACGACCGAGGCGTTTCCGCACCGTCTCAAAGCGGGCGGCGTGGAGTATGCGCTCACCTACCACTTCGAGCCGGGTTCGCCGCGGGATGGCGTGACATTGACCCTGCCGCTGGCGCAGTTGAACCAGATTCCCGCGCCGCGCATGGAATGGCTGGTGCCGGGGCTGCTCAAGGAAAAACTGACGCAACTGATCAAAACCCTGCCGCAGAAAATCCGCGCCAAGCTCGTTCCCGTGCCGGTCTTTGTTGACCACTTCATCGCCGCCGCCGGTACTGAGCGCAAGATGAATCAGGGGCTGCTGCCGCCGCTGATCGACTACATCCTCACCGAACGCGGCCTCAACGCCCGCGGCTGGGCGGTGACGGCGGACGCCTTCCGCCCCGACGCGCTGCCGCCGCATCTCTTGATGAATTACAAGCTGATTGACGAAGCGGGCCGCCAGCTCGACATGAACCGCAGCCTGGCCGCGCTGCGCGCCGAATGGGGGCGGGAGGCCAAAGAAGAATTTGCCGATCTGTGCGCCACGCCCGCCGAATACACCGGCCTCACCGCTTGGACCTTCGGCGATCTGCCGGAATTGATGGAGATTCCCGTCGGCGGGCAAACGGTAATCGGCTACCCGGCGCTGATCGACGACGGCGAGACGGTCAGCCTCAAGGTGTTCGATGCTGCCGACGAAGCCGCCCGGACGCACCGCCAGGGTCTGCGCCGCCTGTTCATGCTGCACTTGCGCGAACAAGCCAGATATTTCGACAAAAACACGCCGGGCCTCTCGGCGATGGCCATGCAATACATGAGCCTCGGCAGCAGCGAGGATTTGAAGCGCCAACTGATCGCGCTGACCTTCGAGCGCGCCTGTCTCATCGACCCGCTGCCGACGACGGCGGCGGCCTTCGAGGCCCGCGCTGCCGAAGCGAAAGCGCGACTCGGCCTCATCATGCAGGAAATCTGCCGCCTCGCCGCCGCCGTCCTCACCGAATGGCAGGCGGCAGTCAAAAAACTGGCCGCCTTCAAGGCGTATCCGACAGTCGTCGCCGACATCGAAGCCCAACTCAAACGCCTCGTCGGCAAGTCGTTCATCAGCGAAACCCCCTTCGAGCGCCTGCAACAGTTCCCGCGCTACCTCAAGGCCGTCACCATCCGCCTCGACAAACTCAAGACCAACCCCGCCCGCGACGCGCAACTGATGGCCGAATACGCCCCGCTGTGGAACAACTACGAACGGCGGGCAATTCAATTCGCCAAACTCGGCGCGCCCGACCCGCAACTGGAACAATTCCGCTGGCTGCTGGAAGAATTGCGCGTTAGCCTCTACGCGCAGGAACTCAGGACGCCGACGCCGGTGTCGGTGAAACGGCTGCAAAAGCAGTGGGAGGGGATTAAAAATGCTTGATGTCATGGCAATGAATATGCGAACAAGGAACTTGTCGGCCTGTTGGCGGATGATTGCCGCCGTTATCGGCGTGACCGCATTGACGGCTTGCAGCCCGCAGGAAACCGGCGGCGCGGCGGCGTTTGCCGAGCGCGCGCCGCAAGCCGCCACGGTTGGAGGCGCGTATCTGGCTTACGAACACCAGGTGCACATCACCCTTGATGCCGCCGCGATTCCCGCTCGCCTGCAAGCCGCGCAACAAGACTGTCTGAGCGAAACTCACGGTGCTTGTCAGATATTGGAAACCAGCCAGCAGGGCGGTGATTACCCGTGGGCGCGTCTGGTCGTGCGGCTCGCGCCGGCTGGCATCGAGCCGATGATCGCGGCGGCCAGCAAGGACGGTGAAATCGGCAGCCGCAATACGCACGCCGAAGACCTCGCCCAAGTGGTGCGCGACAACAAAGTTTTGCGCGAGCGCCTGCGCCGGGAGCGCGAACGCCTGCTCGAATTTCAGCAACGCCGTGATTTGTCGGTGGCCGACATGATCGCCCTGTCGCAACAACTGGCGCAGGTCGACGCGCAAGCACAGGTCGCCGAGCAAGAAGCGGCGCAGCACCAGCGGCGCATCGAGACACAGAAACTGACTCTGGATTTTCGCCCTCCTGGCAGGCAAAAGGGAGACGGCGAAATTCGCCAGGCGCTACGCGACTTCCGCGCAACATTGGCCTTGGGCACGGCCTGGACCATACGCGCCGTGGCCTTCATGATTCCGCTGCTGGCGGTCATTGGCGCTCTGTGGTGGGCGATCCGCCGACTGCGCCGCCGCAAGGCCGCACCATAGCGCCGCAGGATGGCTTTCGCTGCGCTCTACCCATCCTGCGAGACTGATGGCCGAATACGCCACGCTGTGGAACAACTGTGAGCGGCGGGCGATTCCATTCGCCAAACTCGGCGCGCCCGACCCGCAACTGGAACAATTCCGCTGGCTGCTGGAAGAATTGCGCGTTAGCCTCTACGCGCAAGAACTCAGGACGCCGACGCCGGTGTCGGTGAAGCGGTTGCAGAAACAGTGGGAGGGGATTATCAAATGACAGTACCGCCGATTTTTTGGCTGGTATTGATAGCGCTATTTGCCATAACTGGAAGAATTTTGAATAGAAAAATTAGAAACGAAAGCCTCCCGTTAAAATATAAAAAAATAGCCAATATAATTAATTGGATTAATACGGCTATAGGACTACTTGTGCTAGCGGCATTCCTACTCGGGTGGGTTTTTTTTATATATATTGGCGGCTTTCCTGAGTAGCCCAATGAAAATGCTTCTGGTAAACACAGGATGGGTTTCGCTACGCTCTACCCATCTACAAGACTCGATGGACGATGGCCGCAGTTGGACCCGCATCCGCCTTCCGCCGGGTCAAATCCTGGGACTCGGCAAAACCAGCAACCGCTTGTTCATGGCGTCGAAGTCCCCGGATGACCTGACCATCCTCGCCTTCGACCTGTCACACTGAAGCACGGCAAAAGAAAGCCAAAATGACGAATTCCCACCACCTCGCCCCATCAGGTATCAAGGCTTCGCAATGACACCTCATCCCGAAACTTTTGCAGCGATGCCATTGGGCTTGAATAACGGGCGATCTTTTGCCGAATCATTCGCCGGTCATCGAGTCGTCGCGGTGATTCCCTTCAACGAAAAAATCGCCTACGTGAGCTTGGCGCGAGGCAAGGTTTCGTCTGAAGGCGCCACGCAGGAAACGCCTGTTCCCAACCACGTGATCGTCGATCTTTTTTCGCCGCCCGGCTTGGCGGACCTGTTCGCCATGTGCTGACGGAAATTCATCCGTGGAAAAGCGCGTGGTTTCATATCAATGATGGCGAGTGCGTGGCGCGGGATGAAAAAATCCTGCTCAACACCGCGCGTTGGTACGCCTTCTTCGATTCGGTGGATTACTGGCGGAAAAGTTCAGGAAGGCCGTTCGACCTGTTCGAGATAACGGATACCGGCATCCACAATATCGGCGCGGCGCCCGACCCGGAGCGGCGTATCTTCCCCGATGCGAGGGAATACCGGTTCGGCGATAATGTGGTGCGGATGGCCTCCGAATTCAAAATGGAATGCGTGACGCCTGCTGGCGAGAGGCGCTGGCAGATCAATTTGAAGTCGTATCTCTACACCGCCATCGCCGAGAAAAACGGCGTGATTTACTTTGGCACGGCGGGCAACGGTGGCCGCTGCTGGGGCGTTTCTCTGGCGGACGGTAGGATTCTGTTTTCGGTAAATACCGGTGGCACGGAGAACTACGCCTGGTGGAATGACCGGCTGATATGCGCGGAGAGGAAAGGGTGCTTGCTCGTTCTCGACCGTAACAATGGAAACGCGCTGGCCACCTTGTCGGCAGGCAAATTGCACTGTTATGACAATAGCCCGCTACGGGTTGTCGGCGATTGGCTCTATACCGTTGCCTTTGACAAAACGACGAAATACGCGGTGGCGATTGCCTTGCCGCAGCAAACGTTGGGTTGAGCGCAAGCGAAACCCATCACGATGAGATTGAAAGAGGAACCCCAATGACTGACATCATGCTCGCGCTCCAGCGCGCTTTCGCCGATCTGAGGCAGGGCCGGGTCTGGCTTTATATCCTGATCCCGGCGCTGTTTTCGTTGTTGTTGACGATTGTGCTGGCCTTCTGGGCGCTGGGCGCGGTTGTTCACTATCTGCTCGGTTATCCGCCGATGACCTGGCTGCACGCCTGGGGCGTTGCCTGGCTGGCGACGGTGCTGGCCTACCTTGGCGGCTGGCTGGCGATTCTCGCCGTGGCTTATCTGGGGGCGACGCTGCTTGCCGCCGTGGCGATCATGCCGCTCATGCTCAACTATCTGGCGGCGGGCGAATACCGCGATGTCGCGCCGATGGGCAAGGACAGTTTCGTCGCCGCCGCGGGCAACAGCGTGCTCGCTTCGGTGATCTTCGTCGCCGCCTGGCTGCTGACCATTCCACTGTGGCTGATTCCCGGCTTTTCGCTGTTGCTTCCCTTGCTGCTCATGGCCTGGCTCAACCGCCGCACCTTTGCTTACGACGCGCTCTCGATGCACGCTACCGACAGCGAATGGGCGACGCTCAGACAGCGCCACAAAGGGCCGCTGTTCATGCTTGGCCTGACGCTGGCCCTGCTCGCGCACATTCCGCTGCTTGGCCTGCTGGTGCCGGCGCTGGCGGCGCTCTCTTTCGTCCATTACGGCCTTGAGGCGCTGCGCCAGGAACGGCGCGGGGCGCTGGTCAGCGGCGAAGGGGAGCGGCTGTGAGCCGGACCTTTGGCGCCATCATCATCGGTGATGAAATTCTCTCCGGCAAGCGTCAGGACAAGCATTTCGCCAAAATTGCCGAACTCCTGGCGGCGCGCGGTCTGCGCCTTGCGTGGGCGGAATATCTCGGCGACGATTGCGCCCGCCTGACCGCCGTTTTCCGCCGCACGCTGGCCGCCGGTGACGTGGTGTTCTCCTGCGGCGGCATTGGCAATACGCCAGACGACCAGACCCGGCAGGCCGTGGCGGCGGCGCTCGGCGTTGGGCTGGCGCTGCACCCGGCAGGCTACGAAGAATTGAAAGCGCGTTTCAATGGCGAGGAAATCACCGACCAGCGCCGCCTGCTGGTGACTTTCCCGGAGGGCGTCGAGATCATCCCCAACCCCTTCAACCGCATTCCAGGTTTCAGGGTCAGGGAGCACTATTTCACCCCCGGCTTTCCGCAAATGGCCCATCCGATGATCGAATGGGCGCTCGATACCTTCTACCGGGACGCCTTCGGGCCGGTCGCTGGCCGCGTCGACAAAGCCTTTCTGCTGACCGGCCCCGACGCCCATGAAAGCGGCCTGCTCGACCTGATGGAGCGGATCGTCGCCGCTTACCCGGATTTGCGCCTGTTTTCGCTGCCTTCGATTGTCGGTAGGGAACGCCGCCACCTCGAACTCGGTGTCGAAGGCGCGCCGGAACGGGTCGAGCAGGCGATGCGGGAAATCCGGGTGGACATCGAGCAGCGGGGCATTCGCTGGGTGTGGCGGCCATAGACCGCCCGGTGCAGATCCGCACGTCGGGTGGTGTGGGAGGGGCACAGTCCGCTTGGACTGCCCCTTGTGGGGAATATGCCGAAGCACTAGTATGAGAAGCAGGTTTAGCTTGCATAGCTAAGTCTATGATGTTAATTTGAAAGTCCCAATTTCTACGCTCAGGGTTTCGCTGTGAACGAAACGAATTGCTCTACTTTCAAAAAACGCGCTGCCGCTCTGGCGGTCGCTTCCTGTCTCTCGCTCAGCCCGTGGTTTGCCGAAGCCGCCGGCCTTGGCAAGATCACCGTCCTCTCCGGACTGGGGCAGCCGCTACGCGCCGAACTTGACATTACGGCGGGCACTGACGAGTTGGTCGGCATGACGGCCCGTCTGGCGCCGCCGGAAGTCTTCCGCCAGGCCGGTATCGACTACGGCAGCACGCTATCTGATCTGCGCTTCGCCGTCGAGAAAAAACCGGGCGGTCAGGCCATTGTCAAAATCAGTTCGGTCAAGCCGGTCAATGAGCCTTTCCTCGATATTCTGGTTGAGTTGAACTGGCCCGCCGGGCGTCTGGTCCGCGAATACACCTTCCTGCTCGACCCGCAGGATGTCATACCGAGCAAACCGGCGCCGACGGCCAGGGTCGTCGATACGCCCAAGAGCAGCGGCACGCCAGCGGCTCAGACGCCGCCGACGGCTGTGGTCAGCGACAAGACGCCAGCGACGCAAACGCCCAAGGTTGAGCCGACGGCAGCGGCCAGCGGCGAGGGCCATGTCGTCAAGACCGGGGAAACGCTGCGCAAGATCGCCAGCGAAAACCAATATCCCGGCGTTTCTCTCGAACAGATGCTGGTTGGCCTGTTCCGCGAGAATCCCGAAGCCTTCTCCGGCAAAAACATGAATCGCCTGAAGTCCGGCGCCATTCTCAACCTGCCCGACAAGGAAACCGTCGCCGCCATTCCCGAAAACGAAGCCCGGCGCGTCTTGAAGACGCAGACCGCCGACTGGAACAGCTACCGCGAGAAACTGGCGGCGACTGCGGGCGGAGCGCCAGCGAAGGCTGGTGCGGACGACGGCCAGATCAGTTTCGGTCCGATCACGCCCAAGGTGGATGAACCCACCGCATCGACCGGGACCGATGTGGTCAAGGTCGCCCGTGCCGATGATCCCGCAAAGGCTGGCAAGGATGGGGCTGAAGCCAACCGTATCGCCAGCGACAAGGAGCGCAAGGAACTCCAGGCGCGCGTGGACATGCTGGAAAAGCTCAATCGAGATTTGGAGACGCAGATCAAGGTGAAAAATCAGCAACTGGCTGATTTGGAGAAGCAGGCCAAGAAGGGGACAACGCCACCCGTCGAGCCGCCGGTCGTGCTGCCGCCCGTCACTGAACCGCCAAAGGTCGAACCGGAGCCGGTGGTGTTGCCGCCCGTGGCCGAGCCGCCAAAAGTTGAACCACCAGCCGAGCCGACCGAGCCAGTAGCGCCGCCCGAACCCGCGCCGCCGCCAGAGCCGGTCAAACCACCAGAGCCGGTCAAACCGCCACCACCGCCACCGCCGCCAGAACCAGAACCGGAAGAACCGGGGATGCTCGACGGCATTATGGACAATCTGCTGCCGCTTGCCGGCGGCGCTGGCGCCCTGGCGCTGCTGGCCGGAGGATATGTCCTTTATCGCCGTCGGCGTAGCGACGATGCGATCGGTGAGACGGTGACGGCGTCAGCGTCGTCTTACAGCCTTGGCCCTAACTCGGTGTTTCGCATGACCGGCGGCCAGAGCGTCGATACTGGCAACACGCCGCCGCCGAGCAGCGATTTCAGCCAGACCGGGGCAGGTGCGATTGATACCGACGAAGTCGATCCGGTTGCCGAAGCCGATGTCTATATGGCCTATGGCCGCGATACGCAGGCCGAGGAAATTCTGCTCGAAGCCATGCAAAAAGCCCCGCAGCGCCTGGCGATCCACGCCAAGCTACTGGAAATCTACGCCAACCGGCGCAGCGTCAAGCAATTTGAAACACTGGCGAGTGAACTCTATGCCCAGAGCGGCGGCGTCGGCCCGGAGTGGGAAAAGGTCGCCGCCCTCGGCGCTGGTCTGGACCCCAAAAATCCGCTCTACTCCGGCGCTGTAGCCAAAACCCCGGCGGCTGACGACGATGCCGACGTTGGCACGACCACCGATCTCGGTGTCGGACGGAAAACGGTCGTCGCTGCGGCGGGCGCGCTGGCCGAGGCGGCCAATGCGGCATCGGCGCCGGTTGAAGCGCCGGTGGCGCCCAGATTGCCGCCGGATGAACTGCCTCCGCCGCCAAAGCATGAGCCGGAAGCGCCGCCGGTCAACCTCGATTTTGGCCTTGAGCCACCTGTCAAGGAGGCGTCACCGTCAAAAAAGGACAGTCTGGCCGACCAGGGTCTTAGCGCCCTATCGGCCAGGGCTGATGCTGACGAAGCCCTTGATTTCGACATCTCCAGCGGCGTCTCGCCCGACGCGGTGAAAACAACCGTGGTTGGCAACCTGCTACTGGATGATCGCGAGATTGAAGCGCCAGCCCTCGTGATTGACCAGCCAGTCGTCACGGCAGCCAGAGATGTCGCGCCGCAAGCGGCAAGCGCGCCGGTCAGAGAGGATGTTGATCTGTACATGAAGGACGACGCGATCACGACCCTCGTCGGCAGCGAAGAAGAGGAAAGGAAGAAGGCGACGGTCGCACCGACGGCTGACGTGGCGTCGGAACAGGACAGCTACGGGGAGGTCACACAGCTCAACACCGCTGGGGTCGGCGATGAAACCGTCATCGCGCCGCTCTCTTTCGATGACCAATCGGCGGCTGGTGAGCAGCGAATGACCATGAGTAAAACCTTCATCAATCCCGCAACAACCGATGGCGATGGGGTTGAGTTCGATGTCAGTCTGACCGATTCGGTCTTCCTCGGCGAGCCGATGCCCTCGACGCAATTCGATGTCGGTTCGATCAACCTTGATCTCGCTGCCCCGCCGGGCGCTCCGGGGGCGCGCGACGCGCACTGGGAGGAGGTCAATACCAAACTCGACCTGGCTAAAGCCTATGAGGAAATGGGCGATCTCGAAGGCGCCCGCGAGTTGTTGCAGGAGGTGTTGAGCGAAGGCTCGCCCGATCTTACCGAACAGGCCAAGGCGGCTATGGCCCGCATCGGCGGGTAGAATCACCGCTGGTCACGTGAGCGCATGGCCCCGCGAGGGGCCATGTGCATTTTGGGAGTCCGACTTTTACATTTTTCCTCCAGCCTCTTGGAAGCTGTCTTGCAGAACCATCCTGATTTGCGCTCATATCCGTTCGGGCTGAGCTTGTCGAAGCCCGTTTATACCTTTCTCCGCACCGCCCTTCGACCAGCTCAGGGCGAACGGGGCGGGACGAGACTCGTATTTTTCATGGTGAAATATTTTTCCTCCAGCCCCTTGCCGCCATGAGAATCGCTCTCGGTCTTGAATACCACGGCGGCGCTTTTCGCGGCTGGCAGAGCCAGGCCGGCGGCGGCACGGTGCAGGATGCGCTGGAAGCGGCGCTGGCCGTGATTGCCGGGCAGCCGGTCGGCACGCTTTGCGCCGGGCGGACCGACGCCGGGGTTCATGCGACGCAGCAGGTCGCGCATTTCGACGCGCCGGTCGAGCGTCCACTCGATGCCTGGGTGCGCGGCGTCAATACGCATTTGCCGGAAAATGTCGCCGTGCGCTGGGCACAGCCGGTCGGGGATGACTTTCACGCCCGTTTCAGCGCCTCTGGGCGGCGTTACCGTTATGTCCTGCTCAATCGCCCACAGCGGCCCGGCTTGTGGCAGGGGCGGGTCGGCTGGTTTCACGCGCCGCTCGATCTGTCGGCCATGCAGGCGGCTGCCGCCTTATTGTCGGGCGAGCACGATTTTTCCGCCTTTCGCGCCGCCGGTTGTCAGGCCAAATCGCCAGTCAAGCAGATGCGCGAAGCGACGGTGCGCCAGCGCGGCGCTTGCTTCCTTTTCGATTTTGAAGCCTCGGCCTTTTTGCACCACATGGTGCGCAATCTGGTCGGAACGCTGGTCTGTATCGGCAAAGGGGCGCGGGAACCGGCATGGATAGGCGAGTTGCTGCGCCTGCAAGACCGGCGTCTGGCAGCGCCGACCTTCTCACCGGACGGCCTCTATTTTCGCGGGCCGCTGTATGAACCGCGCTGGGGTCTGCCGGAAGCGGCGGATGATGGTTTCGATGGATGACTGACATGAAAACCCGCATCAAAGTCTGCGGTCTGACCCGCGAGGCCGATGTCGATGCCGCGGTTGCCGCCGGGGCTGACGCTATCGGTTTTGTCTTTTACCGGCCCAGCCCGCGTTATGTCACGCCGGAGCGGGCGGCGGCGCTGGCCCGGCGGATTCCGCCTTTTGTCGATGTCGTCGGCCTGTTCGTCAATGAAGCGCCCGCCGTCATTGCCGCCGCTTGCGCGGGCGCGCCGCTTTCGCTCCTGCAATTCCACGGTGATGAGGACGCCGCCTTTTGCCGCCAGTTTGCCAGACCCTGGCTCAAGGCGGCGCGGGTGACGGCGGGGCTTGATCTGGTAGAATTCGCGCGCGCTTTTTCCGATGCCAGAGGCTTGCTGCTCGATGCTTTCGTAGACGGTTACGGCGGCGGCGGTCATGTTTTCGACTGGACTTTGATTCCGCCGGATCTGCCAGGGTTTATCGTGCTTTCCGGCGGTCTGGAGGCGGCCAATGTCGGTGACGCCATCCGCCGGGTGCGACCGGCGGCGGTCGATGTGTCGTCCGGGGTGGAAAGGGAAAAAGGCATCAAGGATCACGACAAAATCGCCGCCTTTGTGGCGGCAGTACGGAAAGCCGATGAATCACTATAACTTCCCCGACGCCAGGGGGCATTTTGGCCCTTACGGCGGCGTTTTCGTCGCCGAGACGCTGTTCGGCGCGCTTGCTGAATTAAAGGCCGCTTATGCCGCCGCCCAGGCCGACCCGGCGTTTCGCGCTGAATATGAATATGAGTTGCGGCATTTTGTCGGCAGACCCTCGCCGGTTTACCACGCCAAAAGACTTTCTGAGGCGCTCGGCGGCGGGCAAATCTATTTGAAGCGCGAAGATTTGAACCACACCGGCGCGCACAAGGTGAATAACTGCATCGGTCAGGCGCTGCTCGCCAAGCGCATGGGCAAGCCGCGCGTCATTGCCGAAACCGGAGCCGGTCAGCACGGCGTCGCCACGGCCACGGTGGCCGCCCGCTACGGCTTTGAGTGCGTCGTTTATATGGGTGTGGAAGACGTGCGCCGTCAGGCTGCCAACGTTTATCGCATGAAGCTCCTGGGGGCAAAAGTCGTGCCGGTCGAATCCGGCTCGAAAACCCTGAAAGACGCGCTCAACGAGGCGATGCGCGACTGGGTGACGAATATCCACAACACCTTCTACATCATCGGCACCGTCGCCGGGCCGCATCCTTACCCGATGCTGGTGCGCGATTTCCAGAAAATCATCGGCGAGGAATGTCTCGCCCAGATGCCGGAAATGACGGGCCGCCAGCCGGACGTGGTGATTGCCGCGGTTGGCGGCGGCTCCAACGCGATGGGTATTTTCTATCCCTATCTCGATCTGCCGGGCGTGCGTCTGGTCGGCGTTGAAGCCGCCGGTTGCGGCATCGCCAGCGGCAAACACGCCGCTTCGCTGACAGCGGGCGTTCCCGGCGTTCTGCATGGCAACCGCACCTATCTGTTGCAGGACGAAAACGGCCAGATCATCGACACCCACTCCATTTCCGCCGGTCTTGACTACCCCGGCGTCGGCCCCGAACACGCCTGGCTCAAGGACAGTGGCCGCGCCCGCTACGAGCCGATCAACGATGACGAGGCGCTCAAGGCCTTTCACGATCTCTGCCGCCTCGAAGGCATCATCCCGGCGCTGGAATCGAGCCATGCCCTGGCCTATGCCATGAAGATCGCGCCGACGCTGGCAAAAGACAACATACTGCTGGTCAACCTCTCAGGCCGAGGTGACAAGGACATGCACACCGTCGCCGAAAAATCGGGGATTATTTTCTGATGTCGAGAATCGAAAAAACCTTTCAGCGTCTCAAGAGCGAAGGCCGGGCGGCGCTGATTCCCTTCATTACCGCCGGTTATCCCACGCCCGATCTGCTTGTGCCCTTGATGCGGGCGCTGGTCGACGCCGGGGCCGATGTCATCGAACTGGGCGTTCCCTTCTCCGACCCGATGGCCGACGGCCCGACCATCCAGCGCGCTTCCGAACGGGCGCTGGCAGAAGGCATGACGCTCAGAAAAGTCCTGCAGGAAGTAAGCCGCTTCCGCGCCGCTGACGACCAGACGCCGGTCGTGCTGATGGGCTACGCCAACCCGATCGAGGCTATGGGGCTGGATGTCTTTGCCGACGAAGCCCTCCGCGCGGGCGTCGATGGTGTCCTCGTCGTCGATTACCCGCCGGAAGAAGCCGCCGCCTTTGGCGCGGCGATGAAGGCGCGGGGCATGGACCCGATCTTCCTCATCGCCCCGACCTCGACGCCGGAGCGCATTGCTCAGGTCGCGGCCATCGCCAGCGGTTACATCTATTACGTCTCGCTGGCTGGCGTCACCGGCTCGGCGGCGCTCGATGTCGCCGCCGTCGCCGAACATCTGCCGAGCATCCGGGAAAAAACCGGCCTGCCGGTCGGCGTCGGCTTCGGCATTCGGGATGCGGCGACGGCTGGGCGCATCGCCCGTTTTGCCGATGCCGTTGTCGTCGGCAGCCGGATTATTGAAGAAATGGAAAAATCGCCCGCCGCCACCGTCTGCGCCAACGTTCAGGCGCTGGTGGCGGCACTGCGGCGCGACATGGACGAAACACGAAAGTGAGGGTGCGAAAATGAGCTGGCTGACCAAACTGCTGCCCCCCAAAATCAAGCGCGAACAAGGCAGCGCGCAGCGCCGCAACACCCTGCCCGAAGGCTTGTGGAGCAAATGCCCGGAATGCGAGGCGGTGCTCTACGCCAGCGACCTCGTCAACAACCTGCAAGTCTGTCCCAAGTGCGGCTACCACCACCGCATCAACGCCCGCCAGCGCCTCGACCTGCTGCTCGACCATGAAGGCCGCGCCGAGATCGGCGCCGACGTGGTGCCGGTCGACAGCCTCAAATTCAAGGATTCGCGGAAATACCCGGAACGCCTGATGGAGGCCAACCGCGAAACCGGCGAGAGCGACGCGCTGGTCGTCCTCCACGGGGCGATCAAGGACATGCCGGTCGTCGCCGCCGCCTTTGAATTCGACTTCATGGGCGGCTCGATGGGTTCGGTTCTCGGCGAACGCTTTGTGCGCGGCGTCGATGTGGCCGTCGAGCAGAAAACCCCCTTCATCTGCGTCAGCGCCTCAGGCGGCGCGCGGATGCAGGAAGGTCTGTTCTCGCTGATGCAGATGGCCAAAAGCACGGCGGTCCTGACCCGACTCTCGGCGGCGCGGCTCCCCTTCATCTCGATCCTGACCAACCCGACCATGGGCGGCGTCTCGGCCTCGTTCGCCTTTGTCGGCGATGTCGTCATCGCCGAACCCAACGCCCTGATCGGCTTCGCCGGGCCGCGCGTGATCGAGCAGACGGTGCGCGAAACCCTGCCCGAAGGCTTCCAGCGTTCAGAATTCCTGCTCGAAAAAGGCGCCATCGACATGATCGTCGACCGCCGCCAACTGCGCGACCAGGTCGCCCGAACGCTGGCCCTGTTGCAGAAACTGCCCGCCGTGGCGTGAGGGCGGGCAGCGGGATTGCCAGGAGACTCGCCATGAATCGCGGCATCATCGTTGCCGCCCTGTTGAGCGCCCTGTTATTGAATAACGCCGTTCTGGCGGAGGAGAGGAATTATCCGAAAGCCAAGGTCAGCTTTGACGATTTTTCATCCATCGTCGCCGCCGTCGAGCCGCACCGCAAAAAACGCCTCGTCAGCCTCGACGCCTTCCTCAAAATGAGCAAGGAACCGAACACCATCATTCTCGATTCCCGCTCGACCTTCCGCTACCAGCGCATTCACCTCAAAGGCGCAAAACACCTGAGTTTCACCGACTTTACCCAAGCCAACCTGGCCGAAGTCATTCCCTCGTTTGCAACGAGAATACTGATTTACTGCAATAACAACTTTGAAGGGAACGAAGTCGATTTTTCGTCCAAAGTGGCGAGGCCGCAACGAAATGGCGCAATCGCCCGCCAGATGAGCGACCAGGAAAAACCCTTGATGATGGCGCTGAACATCCCGACCTACATCAATCTCTACGGCTACGGCTACCACAACGTTTACGAACTGGATGAACTGGTCGATGTCAACGACCCGCGCCTTGTTTTTGAAGGCTCGATGGTCGAGGCCTCCATGCCCGGAAAAGCAAGGTAGGATGGGTGGAGCGCAGCGATACCCATCGCATTGGGACTTTGCCGTGTATGGCAATGGCAATGATGGGTATCGCCTGCGGTTCCACCCATCCTGCGCGACTTGCGCCAGAGTCTCTGGCGGACTACATTGCGTACTCATGCGTACACAATGAGGCGCCCCATGGAAGCGATTGAAGTCGGTGTTCGGGAATTTCGTGCCAAGCTCTCGGACTACATCCTGCACAGCGACAGGCCGGTGGCTGTCACGCGTCATGGCGCGACCGTAGGGTATTTCATTCCCACACAGGCCGAACGCGGGCAGGAAAAGCTGCGCACATTGCGCGCCGCTGGCGCTGCCGTCGATGCCATGCTGACCAAGGCAGAGGCCAGTGAAGCCGATGTTGAAGCGATTGCCCGCGAGTTCAACGCGACACGCAAAGCCAAACGATGAGCAAACCACGCCCGTTGGTGCTGGATGCCAACATCCTGATTCGCGCCGCTCTTGGCCCCAAGGCGCGGGGCGTCATTGAGCGCCACGCGCATCACGCTGATTTTTTCGTGCCAACCCGGTGTGTTGCCGAGGCGCGTGAGCATTTGCCCGCCATCGTGCGCCAGCGTCATCTGGATGTGGAACTGGTTATGGCGGCACTGGACGCGGTGCTGGATTTGCTGCATGTGGCGGACGCGCCGATGTACGCCAGCGAAATGCAAGAGGCTGCTGAGCGTTTGGCAAAACGTGACCCGCAAGACGCCGATGTTCTGGCGCTGGCGTTGGCGTTGCAATGCCCGATCTGGACGGAAGACCAGGACTTTTTCGGTACCGGCGTGGCGACCTGGACGAGTAGCCAAGTTGAACGCTATCTCGCCTGACATTCCCCTCACCGACTGGCTGACCCATCTCGAAGCCCTGCATCCGCGCGGGCAGGCGGGGATTGAACTGGGGTTGGAGCGCATCCGCGCCGTCAAGGCGGAGCTGGGGCAGCGGCAGGATGGCGTGGTCATCACCGTTGGCGGCACCAATGGCAAAGGCTCGACCTGCGCTTATCTGGAAAATATCCTTGATCGGGCCGGTTATCGCGTCGGCTGTTACACCTCGCCGCATGTGCTGGCTTATAACGAGCGGGTGCGTCTCAATGGCAGGCCGGTCGATGATGCGGCTTTGTGCGCGGCGTTTGCAAAAGTCGCGGCGGCTTGCCGGGCGAGTGGGGTGACGCTGACCTATTTCGAGTTCGGCACCTTGGCGGCGTGGGAGGTTTTTGCCGCCGCCGGGGTGGCGGTCGCCATTCTCGAAGTCGGCCTGGGCGGGCGGCTCGATGCCGTCAATGTCTATGCGCCGGATGTCGCCATCGTCACCACCGTGGCGCTCGATCATACCGACTGGCTTGGCGCCGACCGCGACAGTATCGGCTTTGAGAAGGCCGGTATTTTCCGCGCCGGCGTTCCGGCCTTGTGCGGTGATCCAGAGCCGCCGCCGCGACTCCTCGAATACGCCCGTGACATCGGCGCCGATCTGCGCCTGCTGGGCCGCGATTTCGGCTTTACCCGGACGGCGGAAGACCGGCTGCAATGGCAATGGTGGTGCCGCAGCGGCGGGCGGATCGTGCGCCGGACGCTGGCTTATCCCGGCCTGCGCGGCCCGGCGCAACTCATCAATGCGACGCTGGCGCTGGCGGCGCTGGACGCGATTGCCGACCGGCTGCCGGTCACCATGCAGGCGATCCGTCCGGGTCTGATTGAAACCGAACTGGTCGGGCGCTTTCAGGTCATCCCCGGCCAGCCGACGATGGTGCTTGATGTCGGCCACAATCCGCAGGCGCTCAGGGTGTTGGCCGACAATCTCGGCAGCATGGGCTTTTTCGCGCGCACCCTGGCCGTGGTCGGGATGCTCGCCGACAAGGACATTGCCGGGGCGCTGGCGGCCTTGAAGGGGCGGGTTGATGTCTGGCATGTGGCGACTCTCGATGGGCCGCGCGGCGCGCCAGCGGCAAAGCTGGCGGCGATCATTGCCGCCAGCGATCTGGGTGGCGAAATCATCAGCCACCAGTCGCCCGCCGCCGCCATTGCGGCGGCTCAAGGGCAAGCCCGCGAAAGTGATAGAATCCTCGTCTTTGGTTCCTTCTATACCGTGGCCGGGGCGCTGACCGTACTGCGCCGGAAAACCTGATTGATGGAAGACAACGACGCCCAGTTGCAACTCAAAAAACGCGCCCGTCGCCGTCTGGTGGGCGCGCTTGCTTTTGTCTCGGTGGTCGCCGTGGTGCTGCCGCTGGTCATGGATCAGGAGCCGCGCCAGGCGACACAGGATGTCGAAATCCGCATTCCCGGTCAGGATGAAAAAACCTTTGCCCCGCGTTTGAGCAGGGAGCCGGTCGAGTCGGCCAAGCCGCCCGCCCGCCCGCCGACTGAAGAAACCCCGGCGGCCAAGCCGGAAGCGCAGCCGAATGCCCGCGTGGTCGAAACGGTCCGCCGCCCCGATGATGACAAACCGGCGGAAAAACCCGCCGCCAGGCCGGTCGAAAAACCGCCAGCCAAGCCCGCCGAAAAACCGCCAGCCAAACCGGCGGAAAAACCACCGGAAAAACCCGCCGCCAAGCCGCCGGAAAAATCCGACGAAGCCCGCCGCGCCGCCGCCATTCTCGCCGGTCAAAGCGTCGCTCCGCCAGCGGCGAGCGGGGAGTATCTGATCCTGATCGGCGCTTTTGCCGACGAGGCCAATGTCAAAAATCTCCAGACCAAGTTGGGCGAGCAGGGCGTCAAGGTCATCACCGAACCGCTGGCGACGCCGCAGGGTAAGAAAACGCGCGTGCGGGCCGGGCCTTTTTCGAGCCGCGAGGCGGCGGACAAGGCGCTGGCCAAAATGCAGAAAATCGGCGTCTCAGGTGTGGTCGCGCCCCGGCAATGACAGCTTTTGATTACGTGGCCATCGCCATCATCGGCTTTTCCTTGTTGTTCGGCTTGTGGCGCGGCGTGATGAGCGAGTTGATCGCGCTCATCGCCTGGGGCGTCGGCATTTTTGCCGCCATTGAATTCGGGCCGCAGACCGGCAGCGCCCTGCTCACCGGCGTCGACGATCTGGCCGTGCGCGCCCTGGGCGGTTGCGTCCTCGTTTTTGTCGGCGTCTTGCTGGTCATGGCGCTGGTCCGGCTGGCCGTGCGCAGCATGGTCAAGGCGCTCGGCCTGACCGTCTCCGACCGGCTGCTCGGCATGGTCTTCGGGCTGGCGCGCGGCGTCCTGATTATGATGATTCTGGTCGGTCTCGGCGGCATGACCTCGGTGCCGAAACAACCCTGGTGGCGAGAGGCGGTCTTGTCGCCGCCGCTGGAAACCGCTGTATTGGTCGCCCGGCAGTGGTTGCCGGACGATCTGGCAAAAATGATTCAATTCAGTTAGGCAGGAACAAACATGTGCGGGATTCTGGGCGTCATGGCGAATACGCCGGTCAATCAGTTACTTTACGACGGCCTCATGGTGCTCCAGCATCGCGGCCAGGACGCGGCGGGCATCGCCACGGCGGAAGGCAACACCTTCCACCTGCACACCGGGCCGGGGCTGGTGCGCGATGTTTTTCGCACCCGCAACATGCGCGCCCTGCCGGGCAACTGGGGCATCGGCCACGTCCGCTACCCGACCGCCGGGTCGGCCCTGAATTTTGCCGAAGCGCAGCCTTTTTACGTCAATTCGCCCTTCGGCATCATGCTCGGCCACAACGGCAATCTGACCAATGCCGAGCAGTTGAAGAATGAAATGTTCATTCTCGACCGCCGCCACATCAACACCCATTCCGATTCCGAAGTGCTGCTCAACGTGCTGGCGCACGAGCTGCAAGCGGCGGCGCAGGGCTATGAACTCGATGTCGAGAGCATCTTTCAGGCGGTGACCGGCGTCCATCGCCGCTGCCGCGGCGCCTATGCCGTCGTCGCCATGATTGCCGGTTACGGCCTCCTGGCTTTCCGCGACCCGCACGGCATCCGGCCCCTGATTTATGGCAAGAACGAGACGGCGACCGGCGTTGAATATCTGGTTTCGTCCGAATCGGTCGCCCTCGACACCCTCGGTTTTGACGTGGTGCGCGACATCGAGCCGGGCGAAGCGGTATTCATCGACCTCAACCACCAGTTGCACAGCCGCCAGTGCGCCCAGCAGCCGATGTACGCGCCGTGCATCTTCGAATACGTCTATCTCGCCCGCCCGGACACCGTGATCGACGGCGTTTCGGTCTACGAATCCCGCCTGGCGATGGGCGAACTGCTGGCCGAAAAAGTGCGTCAGACCATTCCGGTCGGCGACATCGACGTCGTCATCCCGATTCCCGATTCCAGCCGCCCCTCGGCCATGCAGTTGGCGCAGGCGCTGAACATCCCCTTCCGCGAAGGTTTCGTCAAAAACCGTTATGTTGGCCGCACCTTCATCATGCCGGGCCAGGGGATGCGGCGAAAATCGGTGCGCCAGAAGCTCAACACCGTCGGCCAGGAATTCAAAGGCAAGCGCGTCCTGCTGGTCGATGACTCCATCGTCCGCGGCACGACCAGCCGCGAAATCGTTGAAATGGCGCGGGCGGCGGGCGCGACCCGCGTTTATTTCGCCTCCGCCGCGCCGCCGGTGCGCTACCCGAACGTTTACGGCATCGACATGCCGACCCGCGCCGAACTGATCGCCACCGGCCGCACCGGCGCCCAGATTGCCGCCGAAATCGGCGCCGACGCGCTGGTCTATCAGAGCATCGACGCCCTCAAACAGTCGATTACCCGGCTGCGCCCGGATCTGACCGTCTTTGAAGCCTCCTGTTTCGATGGCAGCTACATCACCGGCGACGTCGACGACGCTTACCTCAATGCCATCGAGAGCAAGGGCGAGAGCAAACCCGCCCGTGGCAATGAGGACGACAATGATGCCCGCGCCTCGCAGCAGATGGTGCTGGGCCTCGCCAATGGAGGACTGGAAGCATGAACAGCGATTACCGTCCCGAAACCCTGGCCGTGCGCGCCGGTCAGGAGCGCAGCCCGTTCGGCGAACACAGCGAGGCGCTTTATCTCACCTCCAGCTTCGTCTTCGAGAACGCCGCGCAAGCCGCCCGGCGGTTTTCCGGCGAAGAAGCGGGCAATGTCTATTCCCGCTTCTCCAACCCGACCGTGACCCTCTTTGAGGAGCGGCTGGCCGCCATTGAAGGGGCCGAGGATTGCGTCGCCACGGCGAGCGGCATGGCGGCCATCATGGCGCTCTGCTTTGCCCACTTGCAGCAGGGCGATCACATCGTTGCCTCCAACAGCCTGTTTGGCGCGACGGTGCAGCTTTTTTCCAACATCCTGCCGCGCGCCGGCATCAGTACCAGCTTCGTCAGTCACACCGACCCGGCGGCCTGGGCGGCGGCGATTCGCCCGGAAACCCGGCTCTTTTTTCTTGAGACGCCCTCCAACCCGCTCACCGAAATCGCCGACATCGCCCGTCTGGCCGACATCGCCCACGCCAGGGGGATTCTGCTTGCCGTCGACAACTGCTTCTGCACGCCGATTTTGCAAAAACCGCTGGCACTGGGGGCCGATCTGATTATTCATTCGGCCACCAAATACCTCGACGGTCAGGGCCGGGTGCTCGGCGGCGCGGTGTGCGGGCCAAAGAAGCTGACCGAGGAAGTGTTCAAATTCCTGCGCACCGCTGGCCCGACGCTGTCCGCCTTCAATGCCTGGATTTTGTTGAAGGGGCTGGAAACCCTCAAGATCCGGCTCGACGCGCAGACCGCCAACGCCGCCCGGCTGGCCGCCTGGCTGGAAGCGCAGCCGCAGGTGGCGCGGGTGTTCTATCCGGGGCTGCCCTCGCACCCGCAATACGAACTCGCCCGCCGCCAGCAGCGTTCCGGCGGGGCCATCGTCTCTTTCGAGGTCAAGGGCGGGCGGCCTGAGGCGTGGACGGTCGTCGATCACTGCCGTCTCCTCTCCATTACCGCCAACCTGGGCGATACCAAAACCACCATCACCCATCCCGCCTCGACCACGCATGGCCGGATCACGCCGGACGCGCGGGCGGCGGCGGGGATCAAGGAAGGCTTGCTGCGTATCGCCGTCGGCCTTGAGGCGGTCGAAGACTTGCAGGCCGATCTGGCGCGCGGTCTGGCGTTGATTGCTTAGAGCGGTTTTGATTCAAGTGCATACACACCCCTATACCGTTCGGGCTGAGCCTGTCCCTTCGACTTTGCTCAGGACAGGCGAAGCCCGGTTCAAGCCGCCGTACCCTCTCTCCGCACCGTCCTTCGACAAGCTCAGGACGAACGGGAGTGAGAAAATGCTTTGACCATGCCCAAAATCGCCATTGACCGTCTGCAACCCGGCGTTTTCATCTCGCTTGGCGAATTGAGCTGGCTTGAGCATCCGTTTTTGCTCAACCGTTTTCGCCTCGCCAGCGATGAGCAGATTCGGGTCTTGCGCAGTCTGGGGCTGGCGAGCGTCGAATGGGACCCGGAGCGCAGCACGGCCCAGCCTTTGCCCGCTGCCAGCGCGGTCGAGGCGGAAATTGATTTTTCCGCCCAGGCGCTTGACGCCATGCTCGACATGAAGCGTTCGCGCAGCGAGCGGGTGCGCGCCCAGCGGGAAGGGCTGGCCCGTTGCGAGCGTCTCTTTGAGCAGGAAGCGAGCGGCGTCAGCGAAATTCTGCGCGATCTGGGCAGCCGCCCGAACGAAGCCTATGGCCGGGCCAGGAGCGCGGTTGACCGGCTGGTCGGCGGCCTCCTCCCTGCCGAAAGCCTGGCCGTGCATCTGGTCAATATGAAAGTCAGGGAGCCGGGCGCGGCGCACCATGCGATGAACGTCACCGTCCTCTCGCTGCTGCTCGGCAAGGCCGCCCGGCTGGGCGAGGACGAATTGCGCTCGATTGGCCTCGGCGCCATCTTCCACGACATCGGCAAACAGGATGTGCCGCCGCGCATCCTGCGCAATCCGCAGCGCCCGCCCGCCGAGGAGCAGTTCTACCAGGCCCACGTCGGCTACGGCATCAAGCAGATTGCGGCCATTGCCGACCTGCCGCTGGCCGTCAAGAACATCATCGCCTGCCACCACGAACGCTGGGACGGCGAAGGCTTCCCCAACCGCCTGGCGGCTGGCCGGATTCCCAAGCTGGCGCGGGTGGTGGCGATTGCCAACCGCTATGACAACCTCTGCAACCCGCTCGACCCCAAGTTGGCCAAGACCCCCGCCGAGGCGCTGACGGTGATGTTCAAGCTGGAACAAAGCCGCTACGACCCGGAGTTGATCCAACTGTTCGTCAAAGCCATCGGCATTTACCCGCCCGGCAGCTTTGTCGCCTTGAGCGACGGCAGCGTCGGCCTCGTCGTTGAGAGCAACAGCGGCGACCTCTTGCACCCGCTGATCATGCTGCACGACCCCGGCATCCCGCGTCAGGAAGCCCTGCTGCTTGATCTGCGCGAAACCGGCTCAAGCATCGAAACCGTCGTCAACCCGGCCAAACTGCCGCCCGACGTGGTTGAATACCTGGCCCCGCGCGGCCGCATCGACTATTACGTCGACGCCGGACGCTGAATTTTCTCGCCGCCTGGCGGCCCTCATTTTTGGAGCATTGCATGTCCTTTTCCGAACTCGGCCTCGCCGCCGAAATCCAGCGCGCCGTTGCCGAACAAGGCTACGACACGCCAACGCCGATCCAGAGGCAGGCCATTCCCGCCGTTCTCGCCGGGCGCGACCTGATGGCGACGGCGCAGACCGGCACCGGCAAAACCGCCGGGTTTACGCTGCCGATTCTGCATCTCCTCGCCGCGCGTCCGCGCCGCGCCGCCAGAACGCCGCGCGTCCTGGTGCTGACGCCGACGCGCGAACTGGCGATTCAGGTTGAAGAAAGCGTCCGCGTCTACGGCCAGCACCTGCCGCTCGCGTCGCTGGCCGTTTTTGGCGGCGTCGGCATCCAGCCGCAGATTGCCAGCCTGCGCCGGGGCGTCGATATTCTCGTGGCGACGCCGGGCCGTTTGCTCGACCACGTTCAGCAAAAAACGGCGGTGTTGAGCGGCATTGAAATTTTCGTCCTCGACGAAGCCGACCGCATGCTCGACATGGGCTTTATCCGCGACATCCGCAAAATCATCGCCCTCTTGCCGCCAGCGCGGCAGAACCTGATGTTTTCCGCCACCTTCTCGCCGGAGATTCGTGAACTGGCGGCGGGATTGCTCCAGCAGCCGGTGGCGGTCGATGTCGCGCCGCGCAACACGGCGGCGGAAACCGTGATCCAGAAGGTCATCGAAACCAACCGCGAGCAGAAAAAGGAACTCCTCAAACAGCTTTTCGCCAGCCGTGGTCTTCATCAGGCGCTGGTTTTCGCCCGCACCAAACACGGCGCCGACGCCCTGGCGCGGATGCTCGACAAAGCGGGCGTCAAAGCCGCCGCCATCCACGGCGACAAAACCCAGGGGGCGCGGACGCGGGCGCTGGCCGACTTCAAGGCCGGCAAACTGACGGCCCTCGTCGCCACCGACATCGCCGCCCGCGGCCTTGACATCGACGCCTTGCCCTACGTCATCAATTACGAACTGCCCAATGTCGCCGAAGACTATGTTCACCGCATTGGCCGTACAGGCCGGGCGGGGCTGGCGGGCGAGGCCATTTCGCTCGTCTGCCACGACGAGCGCGGCAATTTGCGCGACATTGAAAAACTCATCAAACGCCCTATCGAGCGTCTCGTCATCCCCGGTTTTGAAGCCGCGGCGACCGCCGCGCCGCGCCCGGCCCCGCCGCCCCGTCCGCCACGCCGCCCGCCTGTCGCCCGCCCGGCCAAAAGCCAGGCCGGCGGCCCAACCCGACACCGAAGCGGCAGTCGGCATCGTTGAGGCGAGCGTTTGCCGTGGAGAATGGCTGAAAAGCGAATGCTTATTCAAACGACAATAAAAAATTGAATAAAATCTATTTTTGATTCATTCTGAGCGAGACAAGAAATCAAACAGGGAATCGGCATGAGGCGCGCTCACAAGGCCATCGACAACCGCGTACTGCGGGCGCAGCGGGAGGATCAATTCAGGAAGGAAATGATTGAGTCCCTGCCCGGCGATTTCTATATGTTCAATGCCGCCGGGCGTTTCATCCTGTGGAACAGTAATCTGGAAAAACTGCTCTGTTGCAGCGCCGAGGAGCTTGCCGCCGCGCATCCGCTGGATTTTTTTCGTGGCGAGCACGCCGTCAGAATTGAGGCAGCTATCCAGCAGACCTTTGCTTCGGACATGGTGGTATCCGTGGAAGCCATGCTGGTGGCCAAGGATGGCAGCGAAAAATTCTACCGTTTCACCAGCCATCGCATCCTGCATGATGACGAGCTGGTCATCATCGGCCTTGGCGTGGACATCAGCGAGCGCAAAGAAGCCGAGATGGCGCTACAGGTGAGCGAAGCCAACCTGCGCGCCTTGCTCGACGGTTTGCCTTACCGGATCTGGTTGAAGGATGTGGCAGGGCGCTACATTCTCATCAACAAGTCATACGCCGATTTTTACCACATGGCCGATGCCAGGGAGATCATCGGTAAAACCGATTTCGACGTGACTTCCGAGGAACTGGCGAAAAAATATCGCGCCGACGACGCCAGGGTGATGGTGACGCATCGCCGCGCGCACGTTGAAGAACTGGCTGCGGAAGCGGATACGGGCCGGATGGTCTGGGTTGAAACCTGGAAGACGCCGATCATCGACGCTTCCGGCAAGCTCCTCGGTACCGCCGGTTTTGCCCGCGACATCAGCGAACGCAAGGCACGGGAGGAAGAACTGCGCGTCTCGGCGGTCGCCTTCGAGACGCATGACGCCATTGTCATCACCGACCACGACATCTGCATCATCCGCGTCAATCGGGCGTTTACCCGGATCACCGGCTACCAGCCGGAGGAAGTGCTCGGCAAAAACCCCCGTTTGATGGCTTCAGGACGGCACAACGCGGTGTTTTACCAGAACATGTGGCGGCAATTGCTGGACACCGGCTCCTGGTCGGGAGAAATCTGGGACAAGCGCAAGGGCGGCGAAATCTATCCGAAATGGCTGACCATTAGCGCAGTCAGGAATGAGCGGGGCGAAGCGACGCACTACGTCGGTATTTTCAGCGACATCACGGCCAGGAAGGAGGCCGAAAAGGAAATCCACAATCTGGCCTTTTACGACCCCCTGACCAGCCTGCCCAACCGCCGCCTGTTCATGGAGCGTTTTCAGACGGCGCTGGCCGTCTCGGCGCGCCGCCACGCCTATGGCGCGGTGCTGTTCATCGACCTCGATCGCTTCAAGACCCTGAACGATACGCTCGGCCACGATTACGGCGATCTCTTGCTGATTACCGTGGCCGCCCGCATCAAATCCTGCCTGCGCGAAATCGACACGGTGGCGCGGCTGGGCGGCGACGAGTTCGTCGTCTTGATTGAGGATGTCAGCGAGAGCCTCAATGAGACATCGCGCCGGATCAGCCTGGTCGCCGCCAAGATCCGCGAGGCGCTGGCGCTGCCCTATGCGCTCGGCGCGCGCACCCATCATTGCCCGTCGAGCATCGGCATCAGCCTCTACCGGGGCGCTGACGCGCCCGCCGACGACGTGCTGCGCAAGGCCGACATGGCGATGTACCGGGTCAAGTCCGATGGCGGCAACGCCGTCCGTTTCTTCGACCCGGTCATGCAGCAAAGCGTGGTGGCGCGGGCGGCGCTGGAAAACGACCTGCGTCACGCCGTGGCGCATAGCGAACTGGAGTTGTATTACCAGATTCAGGTCGATGCCGGCCGGCGACCCGTCGGCGCCGAGGCGCTGTTGCGCTGGCATCATCCGCAGCACGGCATGGTGCCGCCGGGGCAATTCATCCCGCTGGCCGAAGAAAGCGCCCTCATTCTCGAAATCGGCGCCTGGGTTCTCGAAGGCGCTTGCCGCCAGTTGGCGCTGTGGGTGCGGGATGAATCTTTGCGGCATCTGACCCTGGCCGTCAATGTCAGCGCCCGCCAGTTCACCCAGGCCGATTTTGTCGACAAAATCGCCGCCACCATGCGGCGGTACGGCATCAGGCCGGGCAATCTCAAACTGGAATTGACCGAAAGCGTGATCGTCCAGGATTTACCCGGTACGGTGACCAAGATGCAGGAACTCAAACAACTCGGCGTGCAACTGGCGCTCGACGATTTCGGCACCGGCTATTCATCGCTCTCCTGTCTGACGCAGTTGCCGCTCGATCAGATCAAGATCGACCAGAGCTTCATCGCCGGCATCACCAAGAGCGGCAGCGATGCACTGCTGGTGTAGACCATCATCGACCTGGCGCGAAACTTCCACCTCAACGTCATCGCCGAAGGCGTCGAAACCGAAGTCCAGTTCGCCTTCCTCAAAGAAAAGGAATGTCTGCTCTACCAAGGCTACCTGTTCGGCCACCCGCTGCCGGTCGATGACTTTGAGCAGTCGCTGGCGGGGCTGTGCTAGCGCGGTTTGGGTTCAAGTCCTTACGGTTTTCCCCTCGCCCGCTTGCGGGAGAGGGTGGCCGCAGGCCGGGAGAGGGCCAGCGGCGTATCCATTTCGGCCACCGCCAATCGGGACACCGCCCCTCTCCCGCAAGCGGGCGAGGGGAGCAAAGCGCAT
>JAITMS010000147.1 GCA_031277255.1 Azonexus sp. | reverse complement strand
TAACTCAGGGGTTGGATTCATGGGGCTTGCGATATTTGTTATCTACCTTCCAGCATTCGCTATAATTTCGCTCATTGCCATTTTTATTAGCACCAAATTCATCCGAACCGACAGGGATGCGATTTCAACAGCTTCAAAAGTGATAGCCTACGTCGCGGGAGGGTTAATTGCGCTGGTTGCCACAACTCTCTATGCATGGTGGTACTCAGTTCACTCAACCAACGAATGGGCTCCGATTATTGGCTCACTCGCAATATCATTAATTGGCCCTTCATGTGTTGGTTTGCTTATGATGATAATCGGGGTAATATGGACTAGCAAACCATCTTCATTCATTTATGCAGTTTCTGGAGTTTGGGCATCAACCTTCGCGATGCCTTTTTTCGGGGCGCTAATCCTTTGGCTTTATTTGGGTTTTTATGATGATATCGTTCACAAACCAACATTTGACAAGCTATGCAAAAATTCAGGCTTGGTTTTTTTTGAACATGTGCCTCCTGCAAAGAGCGTGGCATTCATCCCAAACAATTTTGACACCACACCACGCAATGGTGCCGCCTATCAAGATCCAACAAATTTAATTTATTTCCCTACAACGACCTTAGAATATATTGAAGGAAAGGTTCACGGCTGGGACGGTAAAGACAGGCTCGTGAGATGGATCACTGCTGAGGTACAAGCAAAAAAGCCTTTTACTCAATCAAATTTTGAAAAATCTGAAATACCTATAGATATTTTAACTGCGGAATACCAAGTTACCCCTTCGGCACTGGAAATTCCTGCCAGCCTAGCTAAACGCACCTATGGGCGAAAAATTGAAGTAACCCGAAGGTCTGATGGAAAATTGATCGCGCAGGCGCAATATTACTGGGATATCCAAAAATGGTGGCAATGCCCGGATGATATTAATCGCGGTAACTTCGTTACTGATTTCATCGCAAAATCGCTGAATATTCCTGTGCGCTAAATGTTGTCTCAACACCTGCCTATCGCCTCGAACGCGCCTTGAGTCTCTTTTGTGCTGGAGCACATCAACGCCTTTCTATGCCAGAATCCGCCCCCATGAACCGAAGTTTCGCCTCCTGACATGTCACGCAATCTCGCCCCCCGCACCATTGCCCTGGTCGGCAAATATCACAGCATGGAGATTGCCGCGGCCCTGCGCGATCTTGCCCAGTACCTGCACGAGCGCGGCGTTTCGGTCTTTATCGAGCGCGCCACGGCGGAGCAGATTGGCCGTCAGGTCGATCTTTCGCCCTGGGTCACCTGCGGTTTCAACGACATCGGCGCGCACGCCGATCTCGCCATTGTTCTGGGCGGCGACGGCACCATGCTCAACGCGGCGCGCCGACTGGCCCGTTATGGCGTGCCGCTGGTCGGCGTCAATCAGGGGCGGCTGGGTTTTATGACCGATATTGCCCGCGAGGATTTGCTCGGCTGCATGGACGATCTGCTCGATGGCCGTTTTTTGCCGGAAAACCGCATGTTGCTCGATGCCGAAGTGGTGCGCGATGGCCGCGAAATCGCCTCGAACCTGGCGCTCAACGATGTCGTGCTCGATAAAGGGGCGACGGGCCGGATGATCGAGTTTGAGCTTTTCATCGACGGCGAATTCATCTACAACCTGCGCGCTGACGGCCTCATCGTGTCGACGCCGACCGGCTCGACCGCCTATTCGCTGTCGGCGGGCGGCCCGATTCTGCACCCGACCCTGACCGGCATCGCGCTGGTGCCGCTCTACCCGCACGCGCTGACCAACCGCCCGGTGATCGTCAATGACCGCGCCGAAATCGAATTCCGCATCGTCCACGCCGACGATCCGCGCGTGCACTTCGACGGTCAGGTGACTTTCGATCTGCAACACGGCGACAGCGTGCGCCTGCGCCGCTCCGACCACGCCATCCGCTTTCTCCACCCGCCCGGCTACCGTTATTTCGCCATGCTGCGCCAGAAATTGCAGTGGAGCGAGCGGCCCAAGGGGGAATGACGATGCTGCGCCGCCTGTCGATCCGCGATTTCGTCATCGTCGACCGTCTGGAACTCGATTTTGCCGACGGCTTTGGCGCTTTGACCGGCGAAACCGGGGCGGGCAAGTCGATCCTCATCGACGCCTTGGCGCTGGCTCTGGGCGAACGCGCCGAGACCAGCATCATCCGCAGCGGCTGCGATAAAGCCGAAGTGAGCGCCAACTTTGAGATCGCCGCGCTGTCAGAGGTGAAAGCCTGGCTGACGGCCAACGATTTCGCCGTCGATGATGAACTCTTGCTCCGTCGCGTCGTCGACGCGGGCGGTCGCTCGCGCGCCTACATCAACGGCTCGGCTGCCGCCGTCCAGCAATTGCGCGAAGTCGGCGAATGGCTGGTCGATATTCACGGCCAGCACGCCCACCAGTCGCTGCTGCGGGCCGAGGCGCAACGCGCCCTGCTCGACGCGCACGCCGGCTTGTCGCCGCTGGCGGCGGAAGTCGCCGCCCATTTCAAAAGCTGGCGGGCTGCCGAAAAAGCCTTGCAGGAAGCCAGCAGCGGCGCGGAAGCGGCGCGTGAGGAGCGCGAGCGGCTCGAATGGCAGGCGCGGGAACTCGAATCGCTGGCCTTTTCGCCCGCCGAATGGGAAGAACTCGAAGCCGAGCACCGCCGCCTCGGCCACGCCGCCAGCCTCATCGACGGCGCGCAATTCGCCCTTGCCGCGCTGACCGACGGCGACGCCGCCTGCGAGCGGCAGGTCGACCGCGTCGCCGCTCGTCTCTCGACGCTGGCCGATTACGACCCGGCCTTGGGCCAGGTCGCCGACCTGCTCCGTTCAGTGCAGGCGGAACTGGCCGACGCCATCTCCACCCTGCGCCGTTACAGCGACCGCGTCGACCTCGACCCCGCCCGCTTGGCCGAAGTCGAGCGGCGGCTGGAGGCCGTACTTGCCGCCGCCCGCAAATACCGCGTCCAGCCGCCGGAATTGCCGACACTGCTGGCCGCCTGGCAGGAGCGCCTGGCCCGGCTGGCCGCCGCCAGCGATCTCGAATCGCTCACCGCCGCCGCTGCCGCTGGAGAAACCGCCTACCGCGGCCAGGCCGAAAAACTCAGCGCCGCCCGGCAACAAGCGGCGAGCGAAATGAGCGCCGCCGTCAGCGACATCATGCGCCAGTTGGCGCTTTCTTCCGGGCGCTTTGAAGTCGCCCTGAACGCCGTCGCGCCTGCCGCCTCTGGTCTGGAGCACATCGAATTCCGCCTCGCCGGGCTGGCGGGCAATGAGGCGCGGCCTCTCGCCAAAGTCGCTTCTGGCGGCGAATTGTCGCGCATCAGCCTGGCCATTCAGGTGCTCACCTCCCGCTCGGCCAGCGTGCCGACCCTCATTTTCGACGAAGTCGACGTCGGCATCGGCGGCGGCGTCGCCGAAATCGTCGGTCGCCTGCTGCATCAACTGGGCGCCGAACGGCAAGTGCTGTGCGTCACCCACCTGCCGCAAGTCGCGGCGCAGGCCGAATGGCAATGGCAAGTCAGCAAAACCGGAGCCGACGGCGGTGTCCTGTGCGCCATCGAAGCACTCGACGCCGCTGGCCGGGTCGAAGAAATCGCCCGCATGTTGGGCGGCGTCGACATCACCGACATTACCCGCCAGCACGCTCAGGAACTGCTCGGTTTACGCCGCGCCAATCGCGGAAACCCGAAATCATCGCCTATAGTTAAATAAACAGCCTCTTTGATCGGCCAACCATGATGATCGGCGCTGTCGCCACCTCTGCCTTCTTCCCCTCGGTCACGGCCCATCGCGGCCCTGACCGCGCGGGCGAGCCGCCGTCCGGGCCGGAGGAGCAAGCGGGCCAGCCGGAAAAATCAACCGCCCAAGGCCGGGGCGAATTGACGCCAGAGCAGCAGCAACAGGTCGCCCAATTGCAACAGACCGACCGCCAGGTGCGCGCCCACGAACAGGCCCACATGGCCGCAGGCGCGGGCTTGGCGGGCGGCGCCACCTACAGTTACGAAACCGGGCCGGACAACCGCCGCTACGCCGTGGCCGGTGAAGTCTCAATCGACACGTCGCCCGCCCGCTCGCCGGAAGAAACCATTGCCAAAGCCCGCCAGATCCGCGCCGCCGCGCTCGCCCCCGCCGACCCCTCAGCCCAGGACAACCGCGTCGCCGCCGCCGCCAGCCAGATGGAAATAGCGGCGCGACAAGAACTGGCCCAGACCGAACGGGCGGAAAACAACGGCGCTGCCCTCGCCGCTTACCGTCAGGTCGCCGCCAACGACGAAGCCGCCAGCGGCTTTGCGGCGATTGCGTAGGGCGGGTCTTGACCCGCGCAGCCCAACATCAAACATTGATTTTGACTGGCGGGTCTTGACCTGAGGTCTCCCCACGAATTTTCATATATTTTCTCCTTTCACCAAGCGCCAATTGACGGGAGGGGCGACTGTTCGCCGCAGCCATTCCATGGCATGGCGAATGGGGGAGTAGCCTTTTCGATGTTTTTGCTGCGCAGTCAGAGGGTCGTCTGGTTGTGGATTGATTTCCAGGGTACGCGCGAGCAGCCATGCTGCGAACGTCGCGAGCACATTGAGCAGTAGCAGCACGCTCAGGCGAGGCGCCAAACGCGTCAAACTGTCGCGCAAACCCAAGCCATAACGATGGCATTTCAAATCGCGGAACGATGCTTCGATTTGCATCAGTTGAGCATACAAGGCCAAGTATCTTGCTCCGGTTTGCGCGCCTTGACGTTATTGCGAATCCTGCCAATGTAGTCCCATCCTTGCGCCGCCACAGCGCGAAACCAATCACTACAGAACCCCGCGTCGCTGATGAGGATCGGCATCATGGTCTTGGGGATCAGCGCCGCCAATGCGGCAACAAAGTCTGCTTGGGCGGTGGGATTGTTCAATTGCTTGACCGGGTAATTCCGTTTTCAGATCAAGTGAGTACGCGAAGACGAAGCGTAGACAGTGCTATCGCTTAGGCGTCAGCGCCAGAGAACGGCGCAAAACAGAGTCAGCGTGCATAGCGTAGTCTTCAGGCTTGGTATCTCGAGGAGCAAAACTACGTCATGGACGCTTTACTTTTGCCAAATTTGCAACTTAACCCATTGAAATAATACGAAAATTCGTGGGGAGACTTGAGGTCTTGACCCGCCCTACGGTTTCCGTTCGGGCTGAGCTTCACCTGTTCCCGGTTTGAACAGGGTTTCCCGCTATTTTTCGTCCGTCCCAAGCTGCTCGGCGATGCCCCAGTTGCCCCATTGATACCAGTCGTCGCCGAGCATTTCCGCCGGGTGCTGGGTGCGGCCTGAGCCGTTGCCGCATTGCAGGGCGTTGGCCGGGCAGTATTTGTCGCAGCCCCAGCAGGTGCGTTCGGGGTGTTTGGGGTGGAGCGGAAATTTTTTGCGCATCTCCGCTGATTGAAACGATGGCGGCAAGGTGCTCATGGCCGCTTCTGCTCAACCGAATTTGAACAGAATCCCGAAACCGGCGCGCGGGTAGCAAGCATAACCTTAGGCCAGACGGTTTCTTGATACGCCAAGCCGCACCCCTACCATAACTGAAGCCCATGTCATCAAGGCAAGAACAAAAATTGCAAATAATGAATAGGCTTCGATCACCATCAGCGAACCAACGATAATCGAAATAGCAGAAAGTATATTGCCGAATTTATATTCAGAATGTCTGGCGATTCGAGCGCAGACATAGCCACCAAGAATACTGCAAAAACACCCAATGATTGCTCCGGCTATAAAAACCCATGAATCAAATGGAATGTTTGACATTGCCGCCATGATCTCATCTTCATCAAGGCCTGCCGCAGCCAACTGAAATGAGTAAATTACCGTGAGTACGATACCAATAACTATCGAACCGCCCAAATCAATCAGCAGTCCGATAAGTACAGCCTTGACACCAGACCCTTTCGCCGCATCAATACCGACATCGGCAACCTTGGCAGAGGGCGGGCTATATGGGTTATGCATTTGCAGACTCCGGTAAATAGTTTTACGGCTATACGCTGAACAATGCGTCAGCATCATTTTTCATCAACCGAATTTGAACAGAATCCCAAACCCGGCGCGCGGGTAGTTCCAGTCGACGTTGGCGAACTGGTCGCAAACGACGCGGCAGGTGCCGCATTCGAGGCAGCCGTCGGTCATCAGGCCGATTTTGCCTTGCTCGAAAGTCCAGCAGCCCGCCGGGCAGCAGTAAACGCATTGTTGGGTCGTACAGCGGCTGTTGCAGGTTTCTTCGCTGCGGATTTTGATGTGGGCGCGGTCGGCGTCGACCCGGTAGCGGTTCTGGTAGAGTTTTTCTTCGACTTTCATCAGCGTTTTTCTCCTAACGTGTGGCGCGCCAGAGGCGGAAGGCGTCGCCGAGGAGGCCGAGCAGGGAGCGCCGCTGGCGGAAGGCGGCGATGATTTCTTTTTCCTTGGTCTGCTTGTCGCGCCCGTCGACCGAGAAGAAGTTGAAGGCGGCCTGGTTGATGAGTCCGGGGTAGTCGCCGATGAATTGCGGCTGGTTGTGCAGCAGATCGGGGAGTTTGCGGTATTTTTTCAGGTCTTTGACGATGACGCTGCCGTCGAGCCGCGCCTGGTAACGGGCCAGATTGGCGGCGCTGGGGGGCAGACCCTCGGCGGCGAGTTCAATCAGCGTTGCGGCGGCAAGCTGACCGCTCATCATGGCGAGATTGGAGCCTTCGCGGTGCACGGCGTTCACAAACCCCGCCGAGTCGCCGACCAGCAGCCAGCCGTCGCCGTAAAGGGCGGGCAGCGCGTCGTAGCCGCCTTCGGGAATGAGGTGGGCGGCGTATTCGCGGGTTTCGCCTCCGGCGATGAGCGGGGCGACGGAGGGGTGGCGCTTGAGTTTTTCGAGGAGTTCGGCGGGCGTGGTTTGCTGTTTGGCCATGTCGGACAACATGCAGCCGATGCCAACCGCGAGGGAATCCTTGTTGGTGTAAAGAAAGGCGGTGCCGACCATGCCTTCGGTGATGCTGCCCATCATTTCGATGACGACGCCTTCCTGGCCCTGGATGTTGAAGCGGGCGTCGATGGTTTCCTTGGGCAGAAAGATCATTTCCTTGACCGCCAGCGCCATGTTGGCCGGTTTGATGTCCGCGCGCAGCCCGGCCCGGCTCGCCACCAGGGAATTGACGCCGTCGGCGAGAATCACCGCATCGGCGTAAATTTTGCCGTTGTCGCGGTCGACATTGACGCCGATGACGCGGCCCTGTTCGTCACGCAGCAGTTCAGTGACGGTCATTTCGCAGAGCACCAGCGCGCCTGCTTTCTGCACCTGATCGGAAAACCATTTGTCAAAGCGGGCGCGGATGATGGTGTAGCGGTTGCCCGGCTGCTGGTTGTACTGGTCGGAGCGAAAATGCGTGCCGAAGTGCGAGGCGTTTTCCATGAGCCACATCCGCTGTTCGACGACGTGCCGCTCGAGCGGGGCGGAGTCGCGGAAATCGGGGATCAGCTTTTCCAGCGCGTCGGCGTAGAGAATCGCCCCTTGCACGTTTTTCGAGCCGGGATATTCGCCGCGCTCCAGTTGCAGGACTTTTTGCCCGGCCTTGGCCAGGGTGTAAGCGGCGGCATTCCCGGCGGGACCGGCGCCGACGACGATGACATCAAATTTTTCGCTGGGCTGGCTCATGCTGTCTGCCCCGGAGTGCGGCCCAAATAGGCGGCAAAGGTTTTCTGTAGCGCCGGTAGCGCCTGGACGCAATCGCCGACGATGGCGTAATGGGCAAAGTCGAAAATCGGCGCATTGGGGTCGTTGTTGATGGCGACGATGCAGTCGGAGGCTTCCATGCCGACCCGGTGCTGAATGGCGCCGGAAATCCCGGCGGCGATGTAGAGCGCCGGACGCACCGTTTTGCCGGTCTGGCCGACCTGACGGTCAGCGCCGATCCAGCCGGCGTGAATGGCCGCCCGTGAAGCGCCGACTTCGGCCCCCAGCGTTTTGGCAAGATCCCACACCAGCTTGAAGTTTTCTGCCTTGCCCAGACCCTTGCCGCCGGAGACGATCATTTCGGCATAGGGCAGTTGCGCCTTGCCGCTCTGGTCGTCGGGAAGAAAATCGAGAATCTTGGTGACGACAGCGGTTTCAATCAGATGCGGGTCGACATCGACGATCAGCCCGGTGCGCTCCGGCTGCGCTTCCGGCATCGGCATGACGCGATGGCGGACGGTCGCCATCTGCGGCCGGTAATTCAAGGTGACGATGGTGCACAACAGGCTGCCGCCGAAGGTGGGCCGCGTCGACAACAGGCAGCGGTCTTCCGGGTCGATGTCCAGCCCCGTGCAGTCGGCGGTCAGCCCGGTTTTCAGCGTCGTCGCCACCGAACCGGCGAGGTCGCGGCCCAGCGTGGTGGCGCCCAGAAGCAGGATTTCCGGCTTGAATTGATTGACCAGATCGGTCAGCGCGTGGGTAAACGGCACATTGCGGTAATCGGCAAGGACGGGACTGACGACGCGGTAGCAGCGATCCGCCCCGTAGGCGAAGGCGGCCTCGCACTGCGCTTGCAATTCCGGGCCGGGCGCGCCCATGACGACGCCGCACAGCTCGACGCCCAACTGGTCGGCGAGAATGCGGCCCTGCCCCATCAATTCCCAGGAAACCGGATGCACATGGCCGCGCTCGCTTTCGACCAGCACCCAGACGCCCTTGTAATTGAGCAGATCGCCTTCGAGCTTGACCTTGCGTTTCTTGATCGGCTTGTCGGTCCTGGCGTTACTCATGGCGCGCTCCCGTGGTTTGGTGCCGCTCCAGTTCCTTGGCCACCTTGGGCATGGTCAGCACTTTTTCCAGCAGCGCCTGGGTCGCCGTTTCCGGCGTTGCCGGATCGAAAGCGATCTGTTCGGCCTTCTCGTCCCGTGGCGTCGGCCCGAAAACACGGCTGACGATGGTCGGGCTGCCTTTGAGGCCGACTTTCTTGATGTCCTCGATGCCCGCCGAATTGCGATCCCAGACGCGGACTTCCGCCCGCGCCGCGCGAAAAACGTCGGGGGCCGAGCCAAAGCGGATTTCGTTGCTGCCTTCGAGCATGGTAATCAGGGCGGGCAGCCGGGTTTCGAGCAACTGGACGCCGCCCTCGGCCCGCCGCTCGACCTGGATGGTGCCCGCCGCCTGGTCGACGGCGACAATTTTCGCCACGTAGGTCAGCAATTCCAGATCAAGACGCTTGGCAATGCCCGGCCCGACCTGCGCCGTATCGCCGTCGATGGTCTGCTTGCCGGTGAATACCAGATCGACCGGCGCTTCCTTGTTCAGCATGGTGATGGCGGCAGCCAGCACATACGATGTCGCCAGGGTATCGGCGCCGGAAAAAATCTTGTCGGTGACCAGCACCGCCTCGTCGCAGCCGTAAGCCAGCGCCTTCTTCAAGGCCGCGGCGGCGGGCGGCGGCCCCATCGTCATCACCGTCACCTTGCCGCCGTGCGCATCGCGCAGCCGCAAGGCTTCCTCGATGGCGAACAGGTCGTAGGGGTTGATGATGGCGGGCACCCCCTGACGCATGATGGTGTTGGTCACCGGATGCACCCGGATGTGGGTGCTGTCGGGAACCTGTTTGATACAGACGACGATGTTCATGGTTCGTAGGCGCGTGGCATAAATGAAAAAAGCCGGGTGGGCGGATGGAGCGTCGCCGCTGAGGCGGCCGATAGTGAAAAGTTGCGATTCTATCAGCGGGGCGGACAAAGTGAGCCGCGCCCGCCAGCACAACGGAATACGGTCATCCGGCGACGGCAAAGGCGGCTATTTTAGGCGATTCTTGCTGAGCCGCGGCAAACCGGCCAGGGTGGCGATGAAGCCGCCTTCCGGGGCGTTGGCGGTGATAAGGCGAGCGCCGTGGAGTTCGGCAATGCGGCGGACGATGGAGAGGCCAAGACCGTTGCCTTCGACGCCGCTGTCGGGGTTGCGGAAAAAACGCTCGCCGAGGCGGGCAACAAGAGCGGGCGGGATGCCGGGGCCATCGTCGCTGACGGAGAGATCGCAATGCTCATCGGTACAGCGGGCGGCAATGCGGATGAGGCCATCGGCCTTGCCGTAACGGATGGCGTTGTCGATCAGGTTGCCGAGGGCAAGGGTCAACAGATCGGCATTGCCCTCGATCAGCGGCGGCGGCGTCATGCCGTCGACCGTGAGGCGCTGGCCCGGCGGCGGCTGGAGCGCGCCCAGGGCCTGACCGACGACGTGGCCGAGATCGACGGCTTCTCGCTGTTCGAGACAGCGGAGCGGGTCGAGGCGGGCCAGGCGCAACAACTGGTTGACCAGCCGGGTGGCGCGGTCGACGCCGCGTTCGATCTGGCGCAAGGCGTGTTGGCGCGAGGCCCGGTCTTCGCTGAGAAGCGCCACCTGGGTCTGGACTTTGAGCGCCGCCAGCGGCGTGCGCAGTTCGTGGGCGGCGTCGGCGGTAAAGCGCCGTTCATTTTCCAGCGTCTGGCCGAGGCGGCCAAAGAGCCGGTTGAGCGTGGCGACGAGCGGCGCGACTTCGCGCGGCAGGCCGTCATCCGGCAGCGGCGACAGGGCTTCCGGCGTGCGCGCGGCGATGTCGTCGGCCAGCCGGTCGAGCGGCCGCAGCACCTGGCGCACCAACTGGACGATGAACAACAGCAGCAAGGGCAGCGCGACAACCACCGGGAAGATGGTCTGACCGGCCACTTCCAGCGCCACCCGGTCGCGTAGCGCCATCGACTGCATCACCTGTACCCGGTAGCGGCCATCGGCGCTGACCATGTTGAGCATCCGCCAGTTGTAATCCCCTGCCCCGTCGAAATCGTCGTAACCGGGCGCGGCGGCAAACGGCAGCGCCGGAGCGCCCGCCGAGCGCAGCAGCACGCTCCCGTCGCCACGCCCGATCTGGTACTCCGGCGGCGCTTTGTAGATATTGTTGTGATTGCGCAGAACCGTCGCCAGACGCCTGGCCAGATCATCGAGATGATTGTCGTTGTCCTGCACCAGCGCCAGCAGGAGATGCGCGGTCTGGTCGAGATGGCCGTCCAGCAATTCTTCCGCCTCATAGGCCGCGCGCATGTAGCTGAAAATCCCGGCCAGACTCCAGACCAGCAGCGTCACCAGCAAGACGCCCCAGAGCAGGCGGCGGCGCAGCGAATGCGCAGGTTTGGCGGCGGCTTCCGGCATCAGTCGGGCGACGTCAACTGGTAGCCGAGACCGCGCACGGTGCGGATAAATTCGGCGCCCAGTTTTTTGCGCAGATGGTGAATGTGGACTTCCAGCGCGTTGCTGTCGACTTCCTGGCCCCAGGCGTAGAGGCTGGCTTCCAGTTGGGCGCGGGTGCGGACGTGGCGCGGATGGCTGAGAAAATCGAGCAGCAGCGCGTATTCGCGGGCCGAGAGGGCGATTTCCTCGCCATCGCGGGTGACGCGCCGGGCCGCCGGGTCGAGTTCGACCCCGGCATGGCTGAAAAAAGGCCGGGCGTCGCCGCCAGCGCGGCGCAGCAGGGCGCGCAGCCGCGCTTGCAGTTCGCCGAGGTCGAAGGGTTTGACCAGATAATCGTCAGCGCCGCTGTCGAGGCCGCTGATTTTGTCGTCCGGCGTATCGCGGGCGGTCAGGATGAGCACCGGCAGTTGCTGCCGCGCCTGCCCGTCATGCCGCCGCAACTGGCGCAAGACCTCCAGCCCGTCTGCGCCGGGCAGGCCAAGATCAAGCACACAGGCGTCGTAGTCGTGGTCAAAGAGGGCGCGCAACGCTTCCGGCCCAGTCCGCGCCCAATCGACAGCATAGGCGGCCAGCATCAGCCCGGCGCGGATACCGTCGCCAAGGAGCGCGTCGTCTTCAACCAGCAGCAGTCTCACTGAGAACGGTTTTTACTCAACCACCGTTCGCCCTGAGCCTGTCGAAGGGCGGTGCGGAGAGCGGATGGAGGTTTGAACCGGGCTTCGCCTATCCTGAGTTTTATCGAAGGGACAAGCTCAGCCCGAACGGGCGGCGGGGTTTTTCGGTGATCCGTCATCAACTTGTAGTGTCATCAAATGAATAAAAACCACTCTAATCCCAATGTCGCTACCTTAATCCATTGTCATAGCGAGTTGTTGAAGCTGAGAGTCGATTATTTGTAGGCGTAATTCTGTCCGAGGTTTGGTCATGATGGGATGGGGTTTGGGTCGTCGC
>JAITMS010000118.1 GCA_031277255.1 Azonexus sp. | reverse complement strand
GCGGGAGAGGGGCGGGGGGAGAGGGGCGGCGTCCCGATTGGCGATGGCGGCGGATACGCCGCTGGCCCTCTCCCGGCCTGCGGCCACCCTCTCCCGCAAGCGGGCGAGGGGAAAACCATATGCACTTGAAGCAAAACCGCTCTAGCCGCCGAGCGCCGCTCTCAGTGAGCGCACTTCGGCGTCCGACTCCTGCATGATCTCGGCCAGTGCCGCCGCGTCAAACAGGGTGTCGAGCACCGAGGTGTCGATGGCGGGGTCAAGCTCCGGGTCGCCCCAGCCGAAGCCGTTGCGGATGGCGATTTTGTTGGCGACGTAGAGAAGATCGGAAAGATTCCTGATTTCGCTGAGCGGGCGGTCGGTTTCGTGCTCCTGCACGGCGACCAGCACCGCTTCCGGCGAACCGAGCGCCGACAGCAGGGCGTGGCCGATATTGTCGTGCCAGCCTGCCAGAAGGCCATGCAGTTCAACCCGGTCGGCGACCAGTTCGGGAAAACTGGCGGCCCGCGACAGCAGATAAAAAATGCCGATGTCGTGCACAATCCCGGCAAACATGGCCTCGTCGCCGTTGACTTTGCTCAGCTTGCGAGAAAGCACCCGGCACAGCGCGGCGACCTGCGAAGTGTGCACCCACAATCTGGCGGAAATATCCTTGAAGACCTCCATCTGCTTCGACTTGAGCAACTGCTCGATGGCCACGGCGAAGGAGACGGTGCGCACCGTCTCCATGCCGACGCGGATAATGGCGCTCTTGACATCGGCAATCTCGCGCCCGCTTGGGTTGAGCGCCACTGAATTGGCCATGCGGATGATCTTGGCGCTCATCAGCGGTTCGGCGCCGACCAGCTTGGCCAGTTTCTCGATACTGAGATTGGGGTCTTTGAGCGCGGCGCGCACCTGAAAGGTAATGTTGAGAAAAGTCGGAAAGGTGATTTCATTGCCCGACAGGTCGTGGGCGATGTCTTCGAGAATCTTGAAGGTGGGGGAATTGGCCATGATCCGGTACTCCTGGGCGTTGCGCCGCTCCGGTCAGAAAGGAATGTCGTCGCCGAGATCGTCGAAAGAAGGCTTCGGCTTGTTTTTCGGCGGCGCTGGCGCGTAATCGACCGGCTCATCGTCGCCGCCACCGGCGGCAGCGGGCGCGCCCGCGCCCTGACGGCTGCCGAGCATCTGCATTTCGTTGGCTTCGATTTCGGTCGTGTAGCGATCCTGGCCGTCCTTGTCCTGCCATTTGCGGGTCTTGATCCGCCCCTCAAGGTAGACCGACGAGCCTTTTTTCAAATACTGACCGGCGATTTCAGCCAGCCGACGGTAAAAAACGACGCGATGCCACTCGGTGACCTCGCGCTTTTCGCCGCTGTTTTTATCCTTCCAGCTTTCCGTCGTCGCCAGGCGGATATTGCAAACGGCATCGCCGCTGGCCGTGTACCGGGTTTCCGGGTCAGCGCCGAGATTGCCGATGAGAATCACCTTGTTGACTGATGCCATGCTCTTACTCCCTCGTTCCCGTGTATGCGCCCGGCGGTTCGGGCGCGGTTGAATGCAAAGGGCTTATTGTAATTGCCGGGGCCAGCCACCGCCAGCATTACCCCGGAATCTCAGCGGCGGGCGGGAAAGCGCATCAAGCCGACGACGCCCAGCCAGATCAGGGCCAGAACGACGCAGGCGGCATAGACCGCGGCGCTGCCCCAGTGTTTGGCTAAAAGACCGCCGAGCGCGCCGCCGATAAAAAGGCCGATCGACTGCGTCGTGTTATAGACCCCAAGTGCCGCGCCTTTGGCCTCCGCCGGCGCGGTGCGCGAAACCAGCGAGGGCAGCGTCGCTTCGAGAATATTGAAGGCGACGAAAAAGAGTAAAAGGCAAACCGCCAGCCCGGCCAGACTGCCGCCAAACAGGTACAGAGCAAGCTGGACGACGGCGATCAGGGCAACGGCGGCGGCGAAGACCGGGCGCATCCTGTTCTTTTTTTCCGCCGCGATGATGGCCGGAACCATCACCAGAAAAGAAGCCAGCACCGCGGGCAGATAGACCTTCCAGTGTTCCGGCGCGGGCAGGCCGCCGGCTTGGGTCAGCGCCCCCGGCAGCACCACCCACATCGCCATCTGGATCACGTGCAGCGCGCCGATGCCGAAATTGAGCTTGAGCAATTCGCCATCGGCCAACACGCGGCGGAGCGGCAGCCGCGCCGGGGACGGCGGCGGCGGCGGCGGCACGGCGGCAAGCAAGACGGCAATGGCCAGCAGGGCGAGCACGCCGATCAGCGCGAACAGCCCGTGCATGCCGATCCAGCCGTAAAGCAGCGGCGCGCCGACCAGCGACAGCGCAAACACCAGACCGATCGACGAGCCGATCATGGCCATCACCTTGGTCCGGTTCTCCTCGCGCGTCAGATCGGCGGCCAGCGCCGTCACCGCTGCCGAGATAGCGCCCGCGCCTTGCAGCACGCGCCCGGCAATGACCCAATAGATGTCGTGCGCGGCGGCGGCGACAAAACTGCCGATGACGAACAGCAGCAAGCCGCCGACGATCACGGGTTTACGCCCCCAGCGGTCAGAAGCCACGCCAAAGGGAATCAGCAGCGCCGCCTGGGTCAGCCCGTAAGCGCCCAGGGCCAGCCCGACCAGCGACGGATCATTGCCCCCCGGCAGACTCGGCGCAAAAACGGCAAATACCGGCAGAATCAGGAACAGGCCCAACATGCGCAGGGCAAAAATGGCAGCCAGCGCCGCGCCAGCGCGGCGCTCTTGTGGACTCATGCGGTCAGACAGGGAAGACATCGGATCAGGATTGCATAACGGCGGGGCGTGCATCGTATCAGAGGACAGAGGACAGAGGACAGAGGACAGAGGACAGAGGACAGAGGACAGAAATTCTTGCGCCGCTTTGCGGCGGAGATTAGAGCATTTTCTGTTCAAGTCCTTACATTCCCGTTCGTCCTGAGCTTGTCCCTTCGATAGACTCAGGACAGGCGAAGGACGGTGCGGAGAGAGAATACGGAGGCTTGAACCGGGCTTCGACAGGCTCAGCCCGAACGGTATAGGGGGCGTGTATACACTTGAATCAAAACTGCTCTAACTGTCCTCCGTCCTCTGCTCCCCCCCCCGATCAGGTGCGGAAGCGGCTGATTTCCTGGCCGATGTTTTCGGCCAACTGGCGCAGTTTGACGGCGGTATCGGCGTTGGCGCCGGCGGCGGCGTTGTTCTCCTCGGCCATCTGGGCGATCCGTTCGACGTTCTGGGCGATCTCGGCGCAAGTCGTGGTTTGCTCGCCGAGCGCGCCGGAAATTTCAGCGATGGCCTGGACAACCTGCTGTGACCGCTCATGAATCCGCGCCATCGCGGCGCTGGCTTGCTCGGCCGATTGAATACCGGCGGTTACCCGGTCGACGCTGTGTTTCATGCCGCCGACCGCCGCCTCGACGCCACTCTGGATGCTGCTGATCGTCCTGGCGATTTCCTCCGTCGATTTGGCGGTTCGTTCGGCCAGTTTGCGCACTTCGTCGGCGACGACGGCGAAACCGCGCCCGCTTTCGCCCGCCCGCGCCGCCTCGATGGCGGCATTCAAGGCCAGCAGGTTGGTCTGTTCGGCGATTTCACGGATGACGCCGACGATGGTCGTGATCGTCGCTGACTGTCGGCCCAGGGTTTCGACCGAATCAGCCACCTGATTGACCGTCTGGGCGATGTCGCGGATATCGTCAACCACGTTGCCGACGATGCGCCCGCCTTCAGTAGCGGCATGGTCGGATTCGCGCGCGTTGTCCCGGGCGTCGCGGGCGCTGTTCGAGATGTGATCGACGCCGACGGTCATCTGCTCGACCGCTGCCGCCACGCTCGATCCGGCATCGCTCTGGGCGCTGGCGCTGTGCGAAATCTGCTGGCTCGACGCCGCCAATTGTTCGGCTGCCGAGCGCAGGGGCTGCATTTCACCCTGAATATGACCAAGCATCGTCCGCAAGGCCGCCGCCATCCCGTCAAAAGCGCGGCCAGCGGTATGCAGTTCGTCCTTGCCCTCGATATGGAACCTGGCGGTCAGATCGCCGTCGGCCAAGTCACGAGCGCCGTGGGCAAAAGCATCGACGCTGGCGATCACGGAATAATAAGCGCCGATGACGAGATAACCAGACAGTCCCAGGATCAGGATCGACAACCCGAAACCGAAAGCCAACATCCGCTGGGCCGCCACCTTGCGCGCTTCCAGTTGCCGCTCGAACTGTGGAATCAGCATCTCGAACATCAGCTTGTAACCGAAATCAATGGTCGACGTGGCCAGCGTGAAATACGCCTGCGGCGCGGTGGAAAAACGCTCGCCAAGAATGTCGTCACGGATCAGGGTGATGATTTTCTCGACGCTGTTCGAGAATTCCCGGATCTGCCCCTCTCTGCCGCCGAGCGCCTCCCGCAAATCTGGCGAGAGATCCATGACTTTGCCCAGATTATTATTCTGGACCCGCAATATGCCGGATGTCTGGGAAATCAGCGATGACAGGTCGATGCGTTGCTGCCACGATACTTCTTTGCGCGACAGGATGCCGGTGCCGTTAGCGCGGGCGATGCCAAGCAACTCAAGCATGGGCGGCAATCTGGCAACCACGGCATCCATCAGATAGTAGGCGTCCTGCTTGGAATCGAGGGCCAATCGCGTTGCGAAGGCGACATCCTCGATCAACATCTGCGCCGTGGCGATCATCTCGCTGTGCCGCCCGAGGTTGTCCGCTGGCGTCCAGCCCAGACCTTCGCGGCGGATTTTCTCCCAGTCCTCATTGACCCGACGCCAAGACGGCTGCTCGCGCAAATCTGGTGACAGCGCCGCCGCTACCTCAACCAGAACGGCGTCAACCTCCTTCTCCTTGGCGGCGCGCGTTCCCTGCATTGCCGTGTTGCCATTGAGCACACCCGATGACAGACCCCGGTGTTGCTGCATGAGTTGTATCATGCGATTCAGCGGCTTGAGCATTTGCAGGCCCGCCAGCTCCTGTTCGGCGCTATCAATGTCGTTTCGCAAAGTGCTATAGGCCATAGCCAGCAAGACCAGAATAACCGGCATGATGATGAACCCGAGCAGGGCAAACTTTCCGGTGTAGCGCAGACGGTTCATCAAGGCTGTCGCTGGCCAAAAAATACCTCTCATATTGTCTCCTTGGGTTTCTTGAATGCTAGGCAGTGTCGTCAATAGACTGAGTTATACTGCTCATTATTTACTGACGAGGGTTGTGTATGAAGCCAGAGTATCGACGCCACGACATATCGGATGAAGCATGGAGCGTTTTGGAGC
>JAITMS010000057.1 GCA_031277255.1 Azonexus sp. | reverse complement strand
CCGCTCAGGCGTGCGCTGGCGTTGCAGTCAGCCGCACGCCAAGCGCCGTGCAAACGCGCTGGATTGTTTCAAACCGCGGCTGACTGCCGGGGCGCAGCGCCTTATACAGCGCCTCGCGGGTAATGCCCGCGCTTTCGGCAACTACCGTCATGCCACGGGCGCGAGCCACCGTACCCAAGGCGTCGGCCAGCGCGGCAGGGTCGTTTTCTTCAAGGACGACGGTGAGGTATTCGGCAATGGCCGTCTCGTCTTCCAGATACTCGGTTATATCGAAAGTCGGCAAATCAGATATTTTGATTTTTTGGCTCATGGCTTAGAACTTGTCCGTAAATAAAATCTGGCAGTTTATAACTCCGGAACTTTGCGGTTTATTCTCCGTTCGTCCTGAGCTTGTCGAAGGATGAACGGACGCGCAGGCGGTGATGCCCCGCCCTTCGACAAGCTCAGGGCGAACGGTATTTGGGGATATGGGTTGCTCAGTTTTGCAATGATTTTCTTATTTACGGACAAGTTCTTAATCCTCCAAGGCGAGACGGCGATGCGTCATGCCGTCTTTGAGGCTTTTCAACCAAACCCTGAATTCCGGGGTGTATTTTATCGTATACATCTTGCCCAATGTGGTCGAGTGATTACGGGCGGTCAACACCGTATGTAGAAGCAAACACGGCCTGCTCCACGCCGACCGCGCTTGACCTCAGTGTTGCGCCGCCGACGGCGCTTTTGTCCCGCTCTCAGCTACATGCACCAGTTGCCCTTCGGCAACGCCATCGGGCGGGTTTTCGATGACTTGATCGGCGGGTGTCAAGCCGCTGCCGATGGCCACGGTACGGCCCATGTCGCGGGCGATGGTGACCTGATTCAAATGAACCTTATTGCCCTCGACCACAGTAGCGACTTGCAGGCCCGACTTGTTGAAAATCAGCGCGCTCGACGGAATGCTGAACGTGGTCACGGCATTTGGCAGTTGCAGGTTGACGTTGGCGTAGCCGCCGGGCAGCAACTGACTATCGCGGTTATCGACGATCAACTGCGCCAGCATCGCGTTCGAGGCGGCATCCACCGCCTGCGCGCTTGATTCGACGGTTGCCGTGAAGACCTGCCCCGGGTGCTCCGGCACGGTGATGGTCGCGGTTGTCGCGCCGGGTTTGATGCCGCCGACGTAGTTCTGCGGGATGTTCACGAACAGGCGCAGCTTGCGGGTGTCGGAGACTTCAAACAGCGCCGGGCTGTTGGCGTTGCCGCCTTCGTTGACCAGCGCGCCGACGTCGGTATTGCGCGCGGTGACGGTGCCGTCGAAGGGCGCGACCAGATGGGCGAAGCCCTTGGTCGCAACGAGGCGGTCGACATTGGCTTGCGCCGCTTGGGCGACGGCTCGTTTGGCCGCGTAATCGCCCTTCTTTTCGTCGACTTCCTGCGGCGCGACCGCGCCTGAATCGGAATCGAGCAGGGCGCTCCAACGATCCGCGGTGGTTTTTGCCAGCGCCTCGTTGGCCTTGGCGGTGGCGAGATCGGCGCGGGCTTGCAGCAATTGCTGATCGAGATCCGGCGTTTCAAGATCGGCCAGCACCTCTCCGGCGCGTACTTTGGCGCCGATGTCGGCGTACCATTTTTTGAGATAGCCGCTGGTGCGGGCATGGATCGGCGCGCGGACATAGGCTTCAAAACGCGCCGGCAGGTCGATTGAAGATAGCGCCTCGGTCGCGTCGGGCGTCACCACGCTGACGCTGGGCAGGGCTTGCTCCTTGGTCCAGGCTTCGAGTTTTTTGCCGTTGCTCAAGCGGGTCGTGATGCCGATGACCACGATGACCGCCGCCACGGCAATGGCGATGCGGCCGCCGAGGCGCAGACGGCGGCGCGACGGGTTTGGCGGGGAGTCAGGCAGCATGGGTTTCTCCGGCGAGCAGGGGGTCGATTTCGGGCTTGCGGTAATGACGATGGACGATGCTGAACACGACCGGCACAAAAAGCAATGTAGCGATGGTGGCGAAGATGAGGCCGCCGATCACGGCGCGGCCAAGCGGCGCGTTTTGTTCGCCGCCGTCGCCGAGGCCCAGCGCCATCGGCGTCATGCCGATAATCATCGCCAGGGCCGTCATCAGCACCGGGCGAAAGCGCACGAAACCGGCTTCGATGGCGGCTTCCGTCGCGTTGCCGAGCGCCGCGAGGCGTTCGCGGGCAAAGCTGATGACCAGCACGCTGTTGGCCGTCGCCACGCCCATGCACATGATGGCCCCGGTCAGCGCCGGGACGGAAAGCGGCGTGTAGGTGGCGAACAGCATCCAGACGATACCGGCCAGCGCCGCGGGCAGCGCCATGATGATGACGAAAGGATCGCTCCACGACTGGAAGTTGACCACGATCAGGAGGTAAATCAGGACAATCGCGCCAATCAGGCCGAACAGGAGGCCGGAGAAGGAATCGTTCATGGTCTGCACCTGACCGAGCATGACCACTTTGGCGCCCTTGGGCGCTTCGCTGGCGGTTGCCTTGAGGATCTTGTTGATTTCCGCCGCTACCGCGCCCAGGTCGCGTCCCTGCGTGCTGGCGCGGATTTGCACCATGGTTTGAATATCGTACTGGCTGACGATGGCGTTTGCCGTGGCGCGATCAAAGCTCGCCACCGCGCCCAGGGTCTGCGGCGACCTGCCGGGGACGCTGCTGCCGATTGGCAGGTTGGCCAGCGCGGTCAGGTTATCGAGTTGATATTGCGGCGTCTGCATGACGATGGGGTAGGAGACGCCATTGGCCGGATTGAGCCAGTAGGTCGGGGCGACCTGCGAACTGCCCGCCAGGCTGACGACCAGACTGTTGGTCACGTCGCGCGCGGTCAGGCCGACATCCTGCGCCCGGTTGCGGTCGAGATTGATGTTGAACTTCGGCACCGTGCGCGCCTGCTGAATCCGCGCATCGGCAATGCCCGGCACCTGGCGGATTTTTTCGAGGAGCCGGTTGGCATAGGCAAAATTGGCGTCCATCTGGTTGCCGCGAATCTGGATGTCGATCGGCGCCGGCGAGCCGAAATTGAGAATCTGGCTGACGATGTCGGCTGGCGGAAAAGAGAAGACCGTGCCGGGAAAGCGTCTGGGCAACTGCTCGCGCAAGGTTCGCACGTAGTCCTCGGTCGGCGGGTGGTCGGCCTTGAGGGCAATGGAAATATCGCCGTCCGCGGAGCCGATGACGCCGGTATTGTTGTAGGTCAGGTTGATCGAACTGATCGGCATACCGATGTTGTCCACCAGCGATTCGATCTGGTCGGGCGGAATGATTTCCTGAATCGCGGCTTCGATTTTGGCGAAACGCTCGGCGGTTTCTTCAATGCGCGTGCCAATCGGGACGCGGGCGTGCAGCAGAATCTGGCCGCTATCGACGGACGGGAAGAAGTTGCGACCGAGAAAGGGAATCAAGGCCGACGACAGCAGGACAAAGCCGAGAAAGCCGATCACGAAGCGGCGGCGATGGTCGAGGGCGAGCTTCAGAATATCGCGGTAGCCCTCGCGGAAACGCTCGAATCTTCCCTCGAAGCGGCGCTGGAAACGCACCAGCGGATGTCCTGAGAGCGGCAGCGCCGCGTTGCTGCCGTGCAGATCGGTGTGCGGCTTGTGCGGCCGCAGCATGTACATGGCCATGGTCGGCACCAGCGTCCGCGACAGGATGAAGGAGGTCACCATGGCAAACATCACGGCCAGCGCCATCGGCACAAAGAGAAAACGCGCCACGCCTTCCAACAGAAACATCGGCACAAAGACGATGCAGATGCACAGCATCGAGACGAAAGCCGGGGTGACGATCTGCCGCGCGCCGTCGAGAATGGCGGGCACCACCGCTTTGCCCTGCTCGATATGCCAGTTGATGTTTTCAATGGTCACCGTCGCGTCATCGACGAGGATGCCGACGGCCAGCGCCAGGCCTCCCAGAGTCATGATATTGAGCGTCTCGCCGACGGCGGCGAGCATGGCAATCGCGCCCAGAATAGAGAGCGGGATCGAAATGGCGATGATGATGGTCGAACGCCAGCTACCGAGAAAGAGCAGAATCATCAGACTGGTCAGGGCGGCGGCGATCGCGCCTTCGGCGACGACGCCCTTGATCGCCGCCCGCACGAACAGCGACTGGTCGTTGATCGGCTTGACTGTCAGCGCCTCCGGCAGCGCCGGTCGCATTTCCTGCAATTTGTCCTTGATGCCGGAAACGATGTCGAGGGTCGAGGTCTCGCCATTTTTGAGCACCGACAGCAGCACCGAACGGTCGCCATCGACATGCACGATGTTGGTCTGCGGCGGATTGCCGTCGTGCACATAGGCGACATCGCGCATATAAACCATCGCGCCCTTGACCGACTTGATCGGCAGATTGTTGAGTTCCTCGATGACGGAAGGCGCGTTGTTGAGACTGAGGGTGTACTCGTGGCTGCCGATTTTCTGCGTGCCGATCGGCAAAATCAGATTCTGCGCCGCCAGCGCGTTGGCCACATCCTGCCCGGAGAGGCCGCGCGCCTGCATGGCGTGGGCATCGAGATCAAGCTGCACCTGCCGCTGCTTGCCGCCAAAAGGATAGGGAATCGCCGCGCCCTGAACCGTCACCAGGCCGGTGCGGATCACGTTGATGCCGAGATCGCCCAGCATCTGCTCGGTCATGCCCTTGCCGGAGAGCGCCACCTGTAAAATCGGCACGGTCGAAGCGTTGTAATTGAGGATCAGCGGCGGCGTGATGCCAGCGGGCATCTGCTTGACGATGGTCTGCGACACCGCCGCCACCTGGGCGTTGGCGGTGGCGATATCGACGTTGGGGTGGAAGAAAATCTTGATGATGCCGTAGCCGGTGTAGGAATTCGCCTCGATATGCTCGATGTCATTGACGGTCGTGGTCAGGACGCGCTCATAGAGCGTCGTCACGCGCCCCGCCATGTCGTCGGGCGGCAGCCCGGTGAACTGCCAGGCGACGGCAATGACCGGAATCGGGATGTCGGGAAAAATATCGACCGAAGTCCGCAACGCCGAGAAAACGCCCATAATCAGCAGCAACACCGCCATCACGATGAAGGTGTACGGTCGGCTCAGGGCGATTTTGACGATATTTTGCATGGCCTTCCCGGCGCGGTTGATCTGTTTTTTTACAGTTGCAGCGGCAATAATTGCATGTGCAGTATACTGACGCCTGAAGAAATTGACACCCACATTTTCCGGTTGAGCAGTGATGGCGCAAAAAAATTTTTACAGCAGCACCAGCTATGTCGTCGGGGAATCCGTCGCCGCGCTGATGAAACAGGGCGTGCAAGCCTTTCACCGCACCGTCGATGAAAAAGTCGCCGACCTCGGCCTCACCTCCCTGCAATGGGCGCCGCTGGTCCTGCTGGACAAGGGCAGCGCCGCCACCGCCGCCCAACTGGCGCGCTGTCACAACGTCGACACCAGCACCATGACGCGCATGCTGGACCGGCTCGAAAAGAAAAATCTCATCACCCGCCAGCGCAACGTCTCCGACCGCCGCGTGGTCGACATCGAACTGACCGCAGAAGGCCGCCGCCTGGCGCAAGAAATCCCGCGCCTTATCGCCGAGAGCCTCAACCAGCACCTCTGCGGCTTCAGCCGCGAAGAATTTGATACTTTTCTTTGCCTCCTGCATCGTTTTATTACCGGGGAGCGCCAACCAGACCCGTGTGCGGATGACGCCGGTGGCATAAACTACGCGCTGTCAAAAAAGGGAGATGACAAAAAATGACCGAACAGCGCCAAGAGCAAACCATAGCCCCCTTCCGCGCCGAAGGGCAGCGGCGGATGGCCGGTAATACGCTGGCTTTTCTGCGCCAGCATGCGCCCTTCGACAAAATGGCGGCAGCGGCGCTGCAAATTTTTGCTGACCAGGCGGAGATTGCCTTCTATCCGGCGGGCAACGAGATCGTCGGGCCGGACGCGGGCAAGATCCGCTTTTTCTACCTGATCGAATCCGGCAAGGTGCAGGCGCGGCAGGCAGGCGAGGTGGCGGTGACCGAGTATTCCATCCTCACGCTTGGCGTCGGCGAGTGTTTCCCGATCGGCTCGGTGACGGCGGGACTGCCAACGACCAATATCTACACGGCGCTCGAAGACAGCTTTTGCTACCAGTTGCCCGCCGAGGATTTTCTCAGGCTGATGGCAAGCAGCCCGGAATTCAATCTCTTTTGTACGCAATACATCGCCAGCCTGCTCGACCAGTCGCGGCGGCAGTTGCAACAGCAGTTCGCACAGAAGGCCAGCGAGCAGCAGACGCTCAATTCACCGCTGTCCGGTATCGGCACCAGGAATCCGCTGGCGGTGCGGCCTGAAACACCCGTGCGCGAGGCGCTCGAAGCGATGTCGCGGGCGGGCGTCGGCTCCATCGTCATCTGCGATGGCGGACACAAGCCAGTTGGCGTTTTTACCCGCAGCGACGTGCTCGACCGCGTCGTGCTGGCCAATCTGCCGCTCACCGGGCCGATCAGCGCGGCCATGTCGACCGATCCGCTGGTGCTCGGCGAACACGCCACGGCCTATGACGCGATGCTCGGCATGGCGACGCGCGGCATCCGTCACGTGCTCGTCACTGACCATGCCGGGCGGCTGTCCGGCATCGTTTCCGAGCGCGACCTGTTTGCCTTGCAGCGCGTCGGTTTGCGCCAGATTCGCCAGACCATTGAAGTGGCGCCCGATGTGGCGGCGCTCCGACAGTCGGCGGCGGACGTGCGCCAGCTCGCCTTCAACATGCTGGCCCAAGGCATCGGCGCCGAGCAGTTGACGCAATTCATCTCGGTTTTGAACGACGCCCTGACCCAGCGTGTCATCCAGCTCAATCTCGAACGCCACCGTTTCACCGGCATCGACTGGGCCTGGCTGGCTTTCGGCTCGGAAGGGCGCGACGAGCAGACCTTCAGCACCGATCAGGATAACGGCATCGTCTTTAGCGTGCCGCCGGGCGAGGATCACGACGCTCTGAAAAAACGCTTCCTCGCCTTTGCCCGTGACGCCAATCAGGCGCTTGACGCCGTCGGCTTTCCGCTGTGCAAGGGCAATATCATGGCCAGCAACCCGGCCTGGTGCATGACGCTCAATGAGTGGAAAGCGCAGTTCAGCGAGTGGGTGCGCAAGCCCGTGCCGACCGCGCTCTTGAACGCCAGCATTTTTTTCGACTTTCGCCCGCTGTTCGGCACCAGCGAACTGGCCGACGCCATGCGCCGCCATCTGCTCGATCAGGCGGCGGCGACCCCCCTCTTTTTGCAGGCGATGGCCCGCAATGCCCTCGATGTCAGCCCGCCGCTCGGCAAAATCCGCGATTTCCTCACCGACCTCGAAGCCGATCATCCGGGCAAGATCGACCTCAAAAAATACGGCTCGCGCATCTTTGTCGACGTCGCCCGCATTTACGCGCTCGCCTCCGGCGTCGCCGCCACCAATACCCTGCAACGCCTGCGCCAGTCCGCGCAACGCCTGCCCGCGCTGGCCGGGGACATCAACGCCATGCTCGATGGCCTCAACTTCATCCAGTCGCTGCGCCTGCAACACCAATATCTCGAAGGCGAACCGGGCCGTCAGGGCGACAACCTGATTGATCCCGAAAAGCTCAACGAACTCGATCGCCGCATTCTCAAAGAATCCTTCCGTCAGGCGCGCAAACTCCAGGCCCGCCTGAAACTCGACTATCAGGTGCAGTAATCATGTTTGGCCTGAAAAAACTGATCTTCGGCGAAGCCGCCCCTGAGCAACTGCCCAGCGACGTAGAAACCGCGCTGGCGGCCTGGCGCGCCAGCAAAGCGCCGTCGCTGGAAAGCGGGCATTTCCAGACCCGTTATCTCGTGGTCGACATTGCCACCCGTGGCGAGGGGGCCAGCAACGCCATGAGCGGCATCGCCGCCGCCGCCGTGCACCGGGGCCGGATCACGCCCGCCGACGCCCTCTACATCGACTTTGCCGAAACCGCCGAAGTGACGGTCGAGCGCCAATTACTGGCCTTTCTCCACTACACCGCCAAAGCGCCGCTGGTGACCTATCACGCGCCCTATGTCAGCGGCTTTCTCCAGTCCGCCGGCAAAACATGTCTCGGCGTCAATTTCCAGCCGCAATGGATTGATCTCGCCTGGCTCCTGCCCATCTTCTTCGGCGTGCGCGGCGACGCCGTACAGCCGCTCGACTACTGGCTGAAAAAATTCAGCCTCAACCCCGGCAGCGGTCGCCGCGATACCATGGAAAACACCCTGCTCCTCGCCCGGCTACTGCAAATCACACTCGCCAAAGCCACCCGCAAGGGAATCGACTCCGCCGCCGCCCTCATCGCCGAATCCCGCGCCAGCAGTTTACTCGGCCACATCGGCTGAATCCGACACGGCCCGCAATCGTCAGTTTGAACTCTCACCCCGGACTGCTACAATGCGCGCCGATCAAGGAGAGGTGGATGAGCGGTTTAAGTCGCACGCCTGGAAAGCGTGTTTAGGTGAAAGCCTAACGCGGGTTCGAATCCCGCCCTCTCCGCCAGAAAAACCCAAGCCCTTGTTCAGCAAGGGCTTTTCCATTTCAGAGCGCCCAAAAAGCCAAGGCGGCGACGGCGGTTGGCGGTAGCGCGGCGAGAAAGAGGCCGAGCGGACTGATGGCGCCGTCGGCGAAACTTGATTTGAGAATGGCCGCGCCTGCCGGGTTGGGGGCGTTGGCGATGATGGTCAGGCCGCCGCCGGTGACGGCGCCGGCGACGAGGGCGTATTTGAATTCCGGCGAAACGCCGTCGACCAGGGAGGCCAGATAGACCAGGGCGGCATTGTCGGTAATGGCCGTCAGCATCATGGCCAGCACATACAGGGTGTCCGGCGCGACGCCTTCTAGCGTGTCTTGCAGCCACCATTGCTGCATGCCGCCGATGACGACCAGACCGGCGAGAAAAAAGGCGACCAGCAGCCCTTCACGCAGCAGCAGACGGTCTTGATGGCGTTGGTAGGCTTCGCTGTAGCCGAGAAAAAACAGGAACAGGCCCATGAAAACGACGGGATGATGGGCAAAAGCAATCACGCCGACGAGAAAAACCAGATGCACCGCCGTCACGCCGGGCGGGACGCCGGGTTGTTCTCCGCCGACGCCCGGCTGCCCTTTGGCGCGCAGTTCGCGGCGGAACAGCCAGGTCAGCGCCGCAGCGTTGACGGTGACGGCGAGCGCCGCCTTCCAGCCGAATTGCGCCAGCATGTGCAGCGAATCCCACTGCCATTTGCCTGCCACCATGAGCACCGGCGGGGCGGCGAAGCTGCTCAGGACGCCGCCGATGGAAATATTGACGAACAACACGCCGATGGTCGCGTACTGGAGGCGTCGGGACAGCTTTTGCTGAAAGTAGCCGTCGCGCAGAAGCAGCGCCGCCAGGGTCATGGCCGCCGGTTCGGTGATGAGGGAGCCAAGCAGCGGCGCCAGCGAGAGACAGAGGAAAAATACCGTCAGCGCCGACGGCAGCGGTATCATCGCCGCCAGCAGGCGGACGGCGGCGATGACCATGCGCACGATGGGACGGCTGGCGGCGATGACCATAATCACGAAAACGAACATCGGTTCCGTAAAACGCTGCTGTTCCAGATAGCCGACCGCCGCATCCTGGCCGGACAGCAGAAACAGCACGGCGACGAGGACAAAGGCCCAGAAGCCGAAGACCACTTCGACCTCGGCCAGCAAGTGCCACAAACCGGCGTGGCGCGGCTGAAGATGCGCGAGACGCGCGAACAAGCGGGTCGAGAAGGTGTGGACAAGGGCCAGCGCGAAAATGACGGTGGCGGCAAGCTCCAGCGTTGAGGGGGCGGAGGGCATGGCGCTGGCGCGGCCTTCAGCTAAAGCCCATCGCTATTTGATACGTTGCAGCTTGGGCCGTCCGTTGGCGGGCGGCGGCGGTTCCGGTTGCGTTTCCGCGGCAGCGCCGTCAACGGCTGGCGCATCGTCAAAGGCGGCGTCGCCACCGGCCTCGACCTTGAAGGCCATCCCCTCCTGGTTTTCGCGGGCATAGATCATGGCGACCTGGTCGACCGGCACGGAGAGTTGCCGGGCGACGCCGCCGAAACGGGCCTGAAATTCGATCAGTTCATTGCCCATGTGCAGCTTGTGGGTGGCATCCGGCCCGATGTTGAGGACGATCTGAGCATTGCGGACAAATTCACGCGGCACCCGTGTCCGACTGTCGACCTGTACGGCGATATGGGGTGTCAAGCCGTTGTCGCAGCACCATTCCCAGATGGCGCGCAAGAGGTAGGGTTTGGTCGACGGCGGCGCCATGTGCTATTTCCGCATCGCCTTTTCCGACGGCGTCAGGGCGTCGATGAAACCCTGGCGGCTGAAAATGCGTTCGGCGTATTTCATCAGCGGCGCGGCGGCCTTGCCAAGATCGATGCCGTAATGGTCGAGACGCCACAAAAGCGGGGCGATGGCGACATCGAGCATGGAAAACTCGTCGCCGAGCATGAATTTCTGCTTGTTGAAGATGGGGACGATTTCGCTCAGGCGGGCGCGGATCTCCTGACGCGCCTTGTCGGCGGTCTTGCCGTTTTTCTCGATCACGTCCATGAAGGAGAAAATTTCGCGCTCCATACCGACCAGCAACTGACGGGCGCGGGCGCGCATGATCGGGTCGGGCGGCATCAGTTGCGGATGCGGAAAACGCTCGTCGATGTATTCGTTGATGATGTTCGGCTCAAACAGGACGAGATCGCGCTCGACCAGCACCGGCACGCGGCTGTGCGGATTGATGGCGGCCATTTCGTCCGGCTTGTTGAACATGTCGACGTCGATCACCTGAAAATCCATGCCCTTTTCGAACAGGACGATACGGCAGCGATGACTGAAAGGGCAGGTCGTGCCCGAATAGAGATTCATCATTTTGCTTAACTTTCAAAAGGGTATCGGCGTCGGAACCGCCCTGCGGGCGACCCGCGATGCCGACAACTAACGCGGCAGGATCAGTGAATGTCTTTCCAGTAATTCTTTTGCAGCAAACAAGCCGGGACGAACAGCGCGACCAGATCGGAACCGAAGAAACGCCAGAAATTGCCAGCGGTCATGCTCAAGCTCCCTTCGCGTCTTCGCCAATGAGGATGCGGGTATCGCTAAGATACACATACGGCGGCACTTCGAGATTGGTCGGGGCGGGTTTTGCCTTGAATACGCGGCCAGCGAAGTCAAAGGTGGAGCCGTGGCAGGGGCAGAGAAAGCCGCCCAGCCAGTCACTGCTCATGCCTTCATCGCCGCCGACCTTGAACTTGGCCCCGGGCGAGCAGCCCAAGTGGGTGCAGATGCCGACGACAACCAGCATTTCCGGCTTGATCGAGCGGGTTTCGTTTCTGGCGTAAGCCGGCTGCATCTCCTTCTCGGATTGCGGATCGGCGACCTGATCGTTGAGTTTCGGCAGCGTATCGAGCATTTCCTTGGTGCGGTTGATGATCCATACCGGCTTGCCGCGCCACTCGACGACCATTTTCTGGCCCGGTTTGAGTTTGCTGATATCGACCTCAACCGACGCGCCCGCCGCCTTGGCGCGTTCGGAAGGCAGCAAGCTGGAAGCGAACGGAATCAGGGCGGTGGCCGTCCCAACTCCGCCGATGGCCGCGGTGGCGACGATCAGACGCCGTCGCCCGCTGTCCATTTTTCCATGATTGCTCATAACGCTGACTTTGAGAGGAATGGGATGAGAATCAAAAACAAACCCCGGATTATACGCCCCGGCAATAGCCGATAAAAGAGTCAAGACAGAGACTCAGGCGTCGCTAAAGGCCTTCCGCTCGCGCAAAGCCTGGGCCAGGGTGCCGCTGTCGACATACTCCAACTCGCCGCCAACCGGAATGCCGCGGGCAATGCGGCTGACGCGCACGCCCTTGGGTTGCAGCATGGTCATCAGGTAATGCGCCGTCGCCTCGCCCTCGTTGGTGTAATTGGTGGCGAGGATCACCTCCTCGACCACGCCATCGAGGGCGCGGGCGAGCACGCGCTCAAGGCCGAGATCGCGCGGGCCGACGCCATCGAGCGGCGACAGCCGCCCCATGAGCACGTAATAGAGGCCCGGATAAGACTGTGTCTGCTCCATCATATTCATGTCTACCGGCGTCTCGACCACGCACAGCAGGGATGGATCGCGGCGGGGCGACAGGCAGCGTTCGCAGAGGTCGCTTTCAGTGAAGGTGTTGCAGCGCTGGCAGTGCCGCACCGAGGCCAGCGCCTTGGTCACGGCTTCACCCAGACGGCGGGCGCCCTCACGATCCCGCTGGAGCAGGTGGTAAGCCATGCGCTGCGCCGATTTCGGCCCGACGCCGGGCAGGCAGCGCAAGGCTTCGATCAGCGCCGCGAGTCCCGATGGATTCACTTGGCAGCCGTCTCAAAAAAAGCGACAAGCCATCTTCCATGCCACCGTTCGGGCTGAGCCTGTCGAAGCCTGTCCTGAGTTTTGCCGAAGGACCCAGTCTCCGCACCGCCCTTCGACAGGCTCAGGGCAAACGGGCAGGAGGGCGCTTGCGCGCTTGGCGGCGAAAAATTTTTCAAGAGCGTTTTTCAGAACGGCAGCTTGAAGCCGGGCGGCAGGTTGAGGCCCGCCGTAAACCCGGCCATTTTTTCCTGACTGAGCGTCTCAGCCCGCCGCATGGCGTCATTGACCGCCGCCGCGACGAGGTCTTCGAGCATTTCCCGGTCATCCATCACCGCCGGGTCGATGTTCACGCGGCGGATATCGTGGGCGCAGGTCATCGTCACCTTGACCATGCCCGCTCCGGCCTCGCCTTCGACCTCGGTTTCGGCCAGTTGGGCCTGCGCCTTTTTCATGTTTTCCTGCATCATCTGCGCCTGCTTCATCAGGCCGCCCAGACCACCTTTCATCATGCTTTTCTCTCCATCAGGCAAGAGGTTTGATCGACGCCTCGACCACCGAGGCGTCCAGAGATTCAATGGCGTCGCGGATAAAACGGTCGCCCTCGATTGCCGCCACAGCGCGCTCCTGACGGCCCTGGCGCTCGCGGTCGACCGCCGCCGCTGGCGTCTCCGTTTCATTGGCCGCCAACTCGATGCGCACTCGCAGCGGACGGCCAAAATACTCGCTGAGCGCCTGCTGCAAACGCTCCGGCGAGGGTTTCATTTGCAGATGCGTCTGGCTGGGGGCCAGCCGTAGCAGACAGTCTTCATCATCGAGCCGCCGCAGTTCGCAATGCTGGGCCAGAGCGCGGGCCAGACCGGACAAGGGCAAAGCCTCGACAATGGCGCTCCAGTCCGGGTTTTGTCGGTCATTCGGCGCTCGCGGCGGTGCAGCCGGGGGCGCGGTCGCCGCAGCGGGCGGTGCGGCAGCAGGCGTCGGCTTGGCCGCCGGAACGGGGGCGCTGCGCTGCCGCTCCACCGCCACCACATCGGCCACCGTGCTGGGCCGAAAGGCGTAGAGACGCAGCAGGCTCATCACAAAACCGGCATATTCATCCGGCGCGGCGGGCAATTCGCTGCGGCCAACGAGGGCGATCTGGTAGGCCAACTGGATGAATTCCGGCGCAAACGCCGCGGCAATAGCCAACAGGCGCTCGCGTTCCGGTTCCTCGTCGTCGATGGCGGCAGGCACGCACTGGGCCACCTGAATCCGTGTCAGCAGGGCTGCCAGTTCCTGCAAGGCGGCGGCAAACGACAGGCTGCGCGAGCCGATATCCGCCGCCACCGCCAGCATGGCCGAAGCATCGCCAGCGGCCAGGGCTTCAAGAATGGCGAACAGATAATCCTGATCGACCGTCCCCAGCATGGCCCGCACCGGCCCTTCCTCGACCTTGCCAGCGCCGTGGGCGATGGCTTGGTCGAGCAAGGACAAGGCATCGCGCATACTGCCCGCCGCCGAGCGGGCGATCAGCGCCAGCGCCGCCGCCTCATGGCTGACGCCTTCGGCTTCGAGAATCTGCGCCAGATGCCGGGTAATCGCCGCCGTCGGCATCTGCTTGAGATTGAATTGCAGACAGCGGGACAAGACCGTGACCGGGATTTTCTGCGGGTCGGTGGTCGCCAGAATGAACTTGACGTGTTCCGGCGGCTCCTCAAGCGTTTTCAACATGGCGTTGAAAGCCGAGTTGGACAGCATGTGCACTTCGTCGATCACATAGACCTTGAAGCGCCCGCGCGTCGGCGCATAGACCGCGTTTTCGAGCAACTGGCGCATTTCGTCGACGCGGGTGTTGGTCGCCGCGTCGACTTCGAGGAGATCGACAAAACGGCCACTGTCAATCTCCTGACAGGCCGAACAGGTCCCGCACGGCGTCGCCGTGATGCCGGTTTCGCAATTCAGGGATTTGGCGAGGATGCGGGCAATCGTCGTTTTGCCGACGCCGCGCGTGCCGGTGAATAAATAAGCGTGGTGCAGGCGCTGCTCGGACAAGGCATGGGTCAACGCCCGCACCACATGCTCCTGACCAACGAGGGTCGAAAAATTGCGCGGCCGCCATTTACGGGCAAGAACCTGATAACTCATGCGCCCCACACCAAAGCAGAAAATGAAAGTGGCGAGCCTAACCCCCGGCACTTGCAGTCAATGGCTGTGGCTGCTTCCTTCCGGACCTGACCAGATTCACCATCCTGCAATGCGGGGAGACCCGCCGCCGTGGATTCTAGCACAGCGCGGGGCCGCTTCTACTCGCCAATTTTTTTTGCGCTTCAGGCGGTCGGCGGCGCGTCGACCGGGCCGCTACCGGCGGTCAAGCCGAAAAGGAGGAGCCGCAGCCGCAGGTCGAGGTGGCGTTCGGGTTGCGGATGACGAACTGGGAGCCTTCCAGACCTTCCGAATAGTCGATTTCAGCGCCCGCCAGATATTGATAGCTCATCGGGTCGACGAGGAGGGTGACGCCGCCTTTTTCCAGCGCCGTATCGTCCTCGTTGACGTCTTCTTCAAAGGTGAAGCCGTACTGAAAGCCGGAACAGCCGCCGCCGGTGACGAAAACCCGCAGCTTCAAGGCCGGATTGCCTTCTTCTTCAATCAACTCCCTGACCTTGGCCGCCGCGCTGTCGGTAAAGATGAGGAAAGAGGGAACTTCAACCGCTGCATTCATGTGAAACCTCCTGAAAAATTGGGGGGATGACCTCAGTTGGCAAAACGTGCTGCTTTAGTTCGGGGCGGCCTCTTTTAGTTCCGCCGATTTTCCGGCGCGATGCTCCATCCGTCCCTCGACGACCGCGCCCTGGTGCATCTCTATGACGGTGTACTCGACATCGCCAATGATGCGCGCTTTCGGTTGAATTTCCAGAGACTCGTCCACCTTGACCGGCCCGACGATCGTGCCGTTGGTGACCAGATAGGCGACATGGATCGCGCCTTCGATGCGCGCATGTTCGCTCACCACCAGCGTTGAGGAACTGGCACCCTCAGCCGCCTCGACGCTGCCGACGATTTCGCCATCAATGCGCAAGCCGCCGGTAAAACGAATACTGCCTTCGACCCGCGTGCCAGCGCCAATCAAACTGTCAATCCGCCCTTGCGGCGCGCCTTCATTTTTTTTGCCAAACATCAACTGCTCCTGAAACGGCTCCTAAAGTTGAGCCAAACTTTTACTGACCAGTGTAGCACCCTGCCACAGCCGCGCCTCAACCGACAGCAGCCGCCCACCGGGCGGCAGTTCAAAAGCGCCTTCCCGCCGCAGAAAATGCTTGACGGTCAGTTGATACGCTGACGCCGCCGCGCCTTTCTCCGGCACCAGCAACTGCTGTTCGCTATTCTCGCGCATATAGTTGATCGCCAGTTGCAAGCGCCCGACGAATTGCGGCTTCTGGCGGCTTGGCGAAAAAGCGACCAGCAGGCGATAGTGATAGCGGCCATCGTCGTCCTGCGTCACGCGAAAATTTTCCAGGCGCAAGACGGCGTCCTCCCCGGCGGCGGGAATCAGGCGCTCGAACAGGCGGATATCCTCTTTCAAGGCGCCATTCTCCGATTCCAGTTCCTTGATCCGCGACAGCAGTTGCTGCTGCGTCGCCCGCTCGATGCTGACCGCGTTCTGGCCGGTTCCCGCCACCACGCGCAGCGCATCAAGTTCGGCCTGCTGCGACTGGAACTGCAAACGCAATGTCTCCAGCTCCCGCCACGCCATGCCGGTTTCGTTGTGCTGCATCAACAACCAGATGCCCGATAGCAGCAACAGAACCAGCAACAAACCCGGCAACAGGTACCACTGCCAGGGAACATGGGTGCGCACCACCAGGCGGGGGGCGGTAATGCCAAAGCGGCGGCGGAATTTGCGAAGTTTGAAATTGACGGCAGGAGTTGGCATAAGCAGGCGCTGATACAGCAGCGGTTATCCTCACGCAAGGCGCCAAGCCTCACCTGGAGAGGTCTGGATGGTACTCTCGAACGCCAAAAACAAAAAGACCGCCCGAAAGCGGTCTTTTCTGCAAGCGCGAGAAACTCAGCGTTTCGAGAACTGCTTGCGCCGCCGCGCCTTGTGCAGACCGACCTTCTTGCGCTCGACTTCGCGCGCGTCGCGGGTGACGAACCCCGCCTTCGACAGCGCCGGTTTGAGCGCCGCGTCGTATTCGATCAGCGCCCGCGTGATGCCGTGACGGACAGCGCCCGCTTGGCCGGACTCACCGCCGCCGGAGACATTGACCTTGATGTCAAAAGCATTCAACTGGGAAATCAGCTCAAGCGGCTGACGCACGATCATGCGGCCCGTTTCGCGGGAAAAGAACTGGTCGATCGGCTTGCCATTGACCACGATGGCGCCGGAGCCGCGCTTCATGAAGACGCGGGCGACGGAACTCTTGCGCCGACCAGTACCGTAAAAATAACTTTCAGCCATGATGACCCCTTAAATTTCCAGCGCCTTCGGTTGCTGGGCGGTATGAGGATGCTGGTCGCCAGCGTAGCACTTCAGCTTCTTGAGCATCGCGTAGCCCAACGGGCCTTTGGGCAGCATCCCTTTGACGGCGGTTTCAAGCGCGCGGCCTGGGAAACGCTGCTGCATTTTCTTGAAATTGGTTTCGTAGATGCCGCCGGGATAGCCGGAGTGGCGGTAATACTTCTTGTCATCCGCCTTGTTGCCGGTGACGGTGACTTTGTCGACATTGGTGACCACGATGAAATCGCCGGTATCGACGTGCGGCGTGTAGATGGCCTTGTGCTTGCCGCGCAGGCGGCGGGCAATTTCGGTGGCGAGGCGGCCGAGCACCTTGTCTGTGGCGTCCACCACAAACCACTCGCGCTTCACCTCATGTGGCTTGGCGGAAAACGTTTTCATTGTGTGCCGTCCTGAAAATTATGGGCGCGGATTGAAGAAAGCCGCACATTCTAGTTGAGGCGCGCAAGGGCTGTCAATGCCTTGGCGGCTTGCCCACTGCTTTCCCGGGCAAAAAAAACGCGGCTCGCTGAGCCGCGTTAAATCCACACCAAAGGAGGAGGGTGGAGGAGACAATCCTGAACCGGGAACTCGTTGCTGCCAAGTCATCGCGGTTCGTATGCTTCGCATTGTGAACGAAATCCGGGGCGGACGCAAGAAACATTTGTGCGTCGCACAACATTTATTTATATGTTACGATAAATTTTATTGATGATAATGAACTCATTGTTTCATATTTATTTTTTTAGAAAAAATTATGATTATCCCGTCATTTTTAACGGTAGGCAACAGGCCATTGGCGGCTTTCGGCAAGGCCTGGATTGCCGCGACGCAACAATTGCCAGACCAGCGGGCGGATGTTCCGCGATCCGCTAGAATTCAGGTTCTTTCGAGGAGTTGCCATGGAATGCACAGTCAGATGGATGGGGAGCGACGCCGGGATGAGCTTTGTCGCCGAGACGGGCAGCGGCCACGCCGTGGTCATGGATGGCGCGCCGGAAGCGGGCGGGCGCAACATCGGGCCGCGCCCGATGGAGATGGTGCTGGCCGGCGCTGGCGGCTGTAGCGCCTTCGATGTCGTGATGATCCTGCAAAAGAGCCGCCAGGCCGTGACGGCCTGCGATGTCCGCCTGGAAGCCGAGCGGGCGGCAACAGACCCCAAGGTGTTCACCCGGATTCACCTCCGCTACCGCGTCAAGGGCAAGGCGCTCAAACGGGAAGCCGTGGTGCGGGCGATTGAACTGTCGAAGGAAAAATACTGCTCGGCTTCGATCATGCTCGGCAAAACCGCCGAAATCACCTACGACTTCGAGATCATCGACGAAGCCTGAGGCTATACCCAGTAAGCCAGACCCGTCATCAACCGGGCCATGCCCTTCATGGCCTGTTGGCAAACGGCGGGCAACTCCGCCGCGCCGTGGGTGATGGCGGTTTCGGCGTGGCGAATCTCGTCGGCGCGCATCTGTTCGACAATCGCCCGCGAGCGGCCATCCTGTTCCGGTAGCCGCGCCAGATGGCCGTCGAGATGCGCTTCGACCTGACGCTCAGTTTCGGCGAGAAAGCCGAGATTCCATTTGTCGCCGAGAATGCCAGCGACCACGCCGAGGCTCAGCGAGCCGCCGTACCACAGCGGATTCAACAGGCTTTTGCGGCCGCCCAGTTCGGCAATCCGCTGTTCCGTCCAGGCCAGATGCTCGGTTTCTTCGTCCGCCGCGGCGGAGAGAGCCATGCGCACCGCCGGGTCGCGCGAGGTCAGCGCCTGCCCTTGATACAAGGCTTGGGCGCAGATTTCGCCGCAATGATTGACCCGCATCAAGCCGACGACGTGGCGACGTTCCGCCGCATCGAGCGGCGCATCGGGCAGATCGCCGCCGGGCAAGGGACGCCTGCTGTGGGCGGGGGCAAAAAGCGTGCGCAGGGCGCGGTCAAATTCGATGATGGGGCGATCGAGATTCATGCCGTCCTCAATGGGTCACCAGCGGCTGCCGCGGGTTGCGCAGGTTGGCGCGGGCAGCGGCGACATCATTGGCGATGACGCCATCGACGCAGAAATAATCGAGGAACAGCGCCGCGTGATAGCGATTGACCGCTTCCTCCCGCACCGGCAGCCACTCGACGCGACGCGCCTTGGACCAGCTGCCGTCGGCGCGGCCTGAGGCGTAAATCCGCCATTGCCGGGTTTCGCAGCGCATCCCCTCGTAGGTCACATTGCGCGCGCCGCCGGGCGTCAGCGCCACCAGCGTGTAGCGGACGACGCCATCGGGATCGACGCGCAGATTTTCCAGATCGACCAAAAAGCGGTTCTGCGCCACGGCATTGAGATAAATGGCCTGCAAATTCTGCTCCAGCGGCGCGGGCGGCAGGGTGATGTCGATTTCCTTCCAGCTTTGCGGCAGGTAGGCATCATCGGCCTCGCTATCCTGCGCCAGCCCGGCGGGCAGCCAGGCAATGACAACAAAGAGCAGCGTCAGCCAACGGCACAGATTCGACAACACCTCATTCTCCCTGGGTTTCGGTTGATTCATCGGGCACGGCATGAGCCGCGCGGCGCGCCGGGTGATCCCGGCGATGGCGGCCACCGCGACGGTCGGCGTCAAGAAAGCGCGTCAACTCGGCCAGCGCCTGTTCATAGACGCCGCGCTTGAACTCGATCACGGAATCAAGCGGAATCCAGTAATCGCTCCAGCGCCAGGCATCAAACTCCGGTCTGGCCGTCGCCCGCAGGCTGACATCGTTGTCGCGCCCGATCAGGCGCAACAGGAACCAGATCTGTTTCTGGCCCTTGTAGGCGCCGCGCCATTCGCGCTTGACCCAGTGTGTCGGCACTTCGTAACGCAGCCAGCCCTTGGTTCGCCCAAGGATACGCACATGTTCCGGCAAAAGCCCGATCTCCTCGTGCAGTTCGCGGTACATGGCCTGCTCCGGCGATTCGCCGCGCTTGATGCCGCCTTGCGGAAACTGCCAGGAATGCTCCCGTACACGCTTGCCCCAGAAAACCTCGTTTTTGGCGTTACAAAGAATGATGCCGACGTTCGGGCGGTAGCCTTCACGATCGAGCATAACAACCCTGCAAAAGTTAAAAGTTGCCCCGATTCTTTCACAAAGCCCGCCCGGACGCAAAGCCGGGGCAACGTGTAAAATCGCGTTTTTTCAACAAATTCAAGAGCATTCGATGCGTACTTCGCAGTTTTTCTTCACCACCCTCAAAGAAGCCCCGGCCGATGCCGAAGTCATCAGCCAGAAATTGATGCTGCGCGCCGGTTACATCAAGCGCGCCGCCGCCGGGATTTACACTTGGATGCCGCTCGGTCTCTGCGTGCTGCGCAAGGTCGAAAACATCATCCGTGAAGAAATGAACGCGGCGGGGGCGCTGGAACTGCTCATGCCCGCCGTGCAACCCTTTGAATTATGGGAAGAATCCGGTCGCGGCCCGGCTTACGGCCCGGAATTGCTGCGTTTCAAGGATCGCCACCAGCGCGATTTCGTCATCGGCCCGACACACGAGGAAGTCATCACCGACGTGGTGCGCCGCGACGTTAAAAGCTACCGCCAGTTGCCGATCCATCTGTATCAGATCCAGAGCAAGTTCCGCGATGAGATCCGGCCACGCTTCGGTGTCATGCGCGGGCGCGAGTTTCTGATGAAGGACGGCTACTCCTTTCATGCCTCGTTTGCCGATTTGCAGCGTGAATACGACAACATGCACGCCACCTACAGCCGCATTTTCACGCGCCTCGGCCTCAGATTCCGGGCGGTCGCCGCCGACACCGGCGCCATCGGCGGCACCGGCTCGCACGAGTTTCACGTTCTTGCCGATTCCGGCGAGGACGCCATCGCCTACTGCCCGGAATCGGCTTACGCCGCCAATGTCGAACTGGCCGAAGCTCTCGCTCCCGCCGCGCCGCGCCCCGCCGCCAGCGAACCGCTGACCCGGGTGGCGACGCCGGGCCAAACGGCCTGCGCCGACGTGGCGCAATTTCTCAAGGTCGATTTGCCACGGATCGTCAAGTCGATTGCCGTGGTCAGCGAGCAGGCGGACGGCGGCAAAACCTTCACCCTCCTGCTGCTGCGCGGCGACCACGAACTGAACGAAATCAAGGCGGGCAAACTGGCGGGGCTTGGCGCTTTCCGCTTTGCCAGCGAAGCGGAAGTGATCGAGCATCTCGGCTGCAAGCCCGGCTACATCGGCCCGGTCATCGGTTGCGGACGCTCTATCCGCGTCATCGCCGACCGCAGCGTCGCCGTCCTGAGCGATTTCATCTGCGGCGCCAACGTAGCGGGCCAGCATCTCCGTGGCGTCAATTTTGGCCGCGACCTGGCCGAGCCGGAAGTCGCCGACATCCGCAAGATCGTCGCCGGCGACCCCGCGCCGGACGGCAAGGGGCGACTGGACATCCTGCGCGGCATTGAAGTCGGCCATATCTTCCAGTTGCGCCGGAAATACGCTGAAGCCATGAACTGCGCCTTTGTCGACGAAAACGGCAAAAGCCAGATCATGGAAATGGGCTGTTACGGCATCGGCGTCTCGCGCATCGTCGGCGTCGCCATCGAACAGGGCAATGACGAGCGGGGCATCATCCTGCCCGCCGCCATCGCCCCCTTTAGCGTCGGCATCGTGCCGATGGGCTATCACAAAAACGAGGCCGTCAGGCGAGAGGCCGACCGGCTCTACGCTGATCTGCGCGCGGCGGGCGTCGACGTCCTGCTCGACGACCGCGATGAGCGGCCCGGCGTCCTGTTTGCCGACCTCGAACTGATCGGCGTCCCGCACCGCCTCGTTATCGGCGAGCGCGGCCTGAAAGACGGCCAGATCGAATACAAGGGCCGCCAGGACGCCGCCGCGACGATGCTGCCCGCCAGCGATGTTCTCGCCTTCATCCGGGAAAAACTGTGCGCGGGCTGATCGCCGCGCTGCTATTGTGCGGCGCTTCCGCAGCCTACGCCGGAGCGCAGCAATACGAGCCGCTGTCGGCCAGCGTCCAGGCCGCGTTGCACAAAGCCGTATCGGACGCCCGGCCGCCCGTCAGCTCATTCAAAACGCCGCTGGAAGCCGCCGACTGGCTCGGCGAGATGTCACGCCGTCTGGAAATGCGGATTCCCAACCGCGCCTACCGCATCGACCTCCTGCGCAGCGTTCATTACGAAGCGACCCGGGCCGGACTGGACCCGCAACTGGTGCTGGGGCTGATTCAGGTCGAATCCAACTTTCGCAAATACGCCGTCTCCTCGGCTAGCGCGCGCGGCTACATGCAGGTCATGCCCTTCTGGGTCAAACTGATTGGCCGCCCCGACGATTCGCTGTTCGACCTGCGCACCAACCTGCGCTACGGCTGCATCATCCTGCGCCACTACCTCGACCTCGAAAAAGGCGACCTCTACCGCGCCCTGGGCCGCTACAACGGCAGCCTCGGCAAAGCCGAGTACCCGAACCTGGTGCGAGCGGCGTGGCAGAAAAACTGGCATTACGGCAAGCCACCCGCCGCTACGCCTGCGGCGCCAGGCAAGCAGGCCATGACGACGACCCAGTAAAAAGCCCGCCTCAGCGCAACCCGCCCATGCCCGGCAGCATGCCTTTCATGCCGCGCATGAGTTTGCCGATGCCGCCTTTGGAAAATTGCTTCATCATTTTTTGCGTCTGCTCGAACTGGTTGAGGAGGCGATTGACATCCTGCACCTGAACGCCCGCGCCCGCCGCGATGCGCCGTTTGCGGCTGGCTTTGATGAGTTCGGGCTTGGCGCGCTCGGTGGGGGTCATTGAATTGATGATGCCTTCGAGGCGGCCGATCATTTTGTTTTCGGCGCCGGGCTGCAACTGGCTGGCGGCCTGGGCGAACTGGGCGGGCATTTTGTCGAGCAGGGCCGACATGCCGCCCATGTTGCGCATCTGCGCCATTTGCTCCTTGAAATCGCTGAGATCAAAACCCTTGCCCGCTTTCAGCTTTTTGGCGAAGGCCACGGCTTTTTCTTCGTCCAGCCCCTTGCGCGCTTCTTCGATCAGCGAGAGCACGTCGCCCATGCCGAGGATACGCGAGGCCATCCGTTCGGGGTGGAAGGCTTCCAGCCCGGAGAGTTTTTCGCCAACGCCAGCGAATTTGATCGGCTTGCCGGTGATGTGGCGCACCGAGAGCGCCGCGCCGCCGCGCGAATCGCCGTCGAGCTTGGTCAGCACGACGCCGGTCAAGGGCAGCGCCTCGTTGAAGGCGCGGGCGGTGTTGACGGCGTCCTGGCCGAGCATGGCGTCGACCACGAACAGCGTTTCAATCGGCTTGACGGCGGCGTGCAGGCGCTTGATTTCCGCCATCATCTCGTCGTCAATCGCCAGCCGACCCGCTGTGTCGATGAGGAGAACCTCGTGATAGTGGCGCTTGGCCCAATCGACGGCGGCGAGCGCAATGGCTTCTGGCTTTTCGCCGACGGCGGAGGGGAAGAAATCAACGCCTGCCTGTCCGGCGACCGATTTCAACTGCTCGATGGCGGCTGGCCGGTACACGTCGCAGGAGACGACCAGCGTTTTTTTCTTGTGGTTTTCCTTGAGGAATTTGGCCAGTTTGCCGACCGTGGTCGTCTTGCCCGCGCCCTGCAAACCGGCCATCAGCACGATGGCGGGCGGCTGGGTGTTGAAGTTGATGCCTTCGTGCGCCGTGCCCATGAGCCGGGTCAGTTCTTCGTGGACGACGCCGATCAGCGCCTGGCCGGGGCTGAGTGAGCCGATGACGGCTTCGCCGACGGCTTTTTCCTTGACGGCGGCGATGAAATCCTTGACCACCGGCAGCGCCACATCGGCTTCCAGCAGCGCCATGCGCACTTCGCGCAGGGCCTCGGCGATGTTGGCTTCGGTCAGGCGGGCTTCGCCTTTCAGGGTTTTGATGACGCGGGCAAGGCGGGTGGTCAGGTTGTCGAGCATGGCAAGTGGGCTTCGAGTAAAATTCGCGGATGCTCGACATTGTAATTCAGCGCCTGCCCAACATCCTCGCTGCTTTGATCTACGGCGGGCTTGGCTTTCATTTCTGGAACACCCGCTGGCGCGAAGGGGAAAACCGCGCCATTGCCGCCCCGATGCAAGGCTGGGAGCGCGCCGCCATCGCTGGCGCTCTGGCGATTCACGCCTGGGGTCTGTACGATGGTCTGTTCTCGGCAGCGGGCATGCGCTTTTCCTTCAGTTTCGCGCTTTCGCTGATGATGGCGCTGGCCGTCCTCATCTACTGGCTGGAAAGTTTCATGGCCCGCATGGAAGGCTTGCAGCCGCTGGTTCTGACGCTGGCCGCCATCTGCGCCTTTCTGCCGGTGCTGTTTCCCTACGTCCACCTGGTCGCCAACGCCGGAGCCACCGGCTTTATGATGCATTTCATGGCCGCCATGCTGGCCTACAGTCTGCTGACCCTGTCGGCGCTCCATGCCATTTTCATGGGATTGGCCGAAAACGCGCTGCACAAGCGTTCGCTCCGGCGGCGGCTGACCAGCCTGCCGCCGCTGATGGCGATGGAATCCTTGCTCTTTCGCATGTTGACCATCGGTTTCGTGCTCCTGACCCTGACGGTTGGCAGTGGCCTGTTCTTTTCCAAAATCCTGTTCGGCAAGCCTTTTACCCTCAACCACATGACGCTGTTCGGTTTTGCCTCATGGGGCATTTTCGCCACCTTGCTGGTCGGTCGCCACGCCTGGGGTTGGCGCGGCAAACGGGCGCTGCGCTGGACGCTGGCCGGTTTTTCCCTGCTCATTCTGGCCTATGTCGGCAGCCGTTTTGTCGGTGAGGTGATTTTGCATCATGTTTAGGACTGCGCGGTTTTTGCCCGGAAGCGTCGGCATACTGCCGCGGCAGACCCGACGCCAAGAGCGCCAATCCTTTACAAACCCCTGTCTGCGTAGCATTATCCCGCGATCTAAACGGCATTTATAAACATTCCCGATGGCAGCGACTCCGCAATCTCCCCCGCTCAGCAGTCTGGCCCGCGCTCTGGTGCAGGCTGGACAGATCAAGGAAAGTGAAGCCGAGCAGCTACAGTCGCAAGCCAATAACGCCAAGATTCCTCTGCTTGAGCAGATCATTCTCAGCCAAAAGGCGACGGGTCTTGAAATCGCCCGTTTCGTTTCCGACACCTTTGGTTATCCGCTGCTCGATCTGGCCGCTTTTGACGAAACCTATATTCCGGTCGACGCCATTGACCGGAAATTGATTGCCGCGCACAAGGTCATTCCGCTCCACAAGCGCGGCAACCGGCTTTCGGTGGCGATCGCCGACCCGACCAATCTGCGCGCGCTCGATGAGATCCGCTTCCAGACCGGCCTGACCGTCGACCCGATTGTCGTCGAGCACGCCAAGCTGACGCCGCTGGTCACCAAATACGCCGAATCGACCAATGAGGCGCTGAAAAACCTGGTCGACGAGGAAATCAACCTCAACCTCGTTGGCGAAGATGGATCAGCCGCCGATGACCCCGCAACGCAACTGGATATCGAGGACGCGCCGATCGTCAAATTCATCCAGAAAATGCTGCTGGATGCCATCAACGACGGCGCTTCCGACATTCATTTCGAGCCTTACGAAAAGTATTACCGCATCCGTTTCCGCGTTGATGGCGTCTTGCGCGAAATCGCTACGCCGCCGCTGGCGATCAAGGAAAAACTGGCTTCCCGCATCAAGGTCATCTCGCGTCTCAACATCGCCGAAAAGCGCGTTCCGCAGGATGGGCGGATGCGTCTCGTGCTGTCCAAGACCCGGGTCATTGATTTTCGCGTCAGCACCCTGCCCACCCTGCAGGGCGAAAAAATCGTCCTGCGTATTCTCGACCCGACTTCGGCGACGATGGGCATCGAATCCCTCGGCTACGAGCCGGATCAGAAAGACGCCCTGCTTGAAGCCGTCAACCGCCCCTACGGCATGGTGCTGGTCACCGGCCCGACCGGCTCGGGCAAGACGGTGTCGCTCTATACCTGCCTCAATATCCTCAACCGGGAGGGCGTCAATATCTCGACGGCGGAAGATCCGGCGGAAATCAATCTGCCCGGCATCAATCAGGTCGATGTGGACGAAAGGGCCGGCCTGACTTTCCCGATTGCCCTGCGGGCATTTCTCCGTCAAGACCCGGACATCATCATGGTCGGCGAGATCCGCGATCTGGAAACCGCCGAAATCGCCATCAAGGCGGCGCAGACCGGCCACATGGTGCTGTCGACCCTGCATACCAACGACGCACCGCAAACCCTGACCCGCCTTATGAATATGGGCGTACCGACCTTCAACATTGCCGCCAGCGTGCAGTTGATTACGGCGCAACGCCTGGCCCGGCGCTTGTGCGCCTGCAAGAAACCGGTGACCGTGCCGACCCAGGCGCTACTTGATGCCGGTTTCCACGAGGCCGACCTCAATGGCTCGTGGACACTCTACGGCCCGGAAGGCTGCGAGCGTTGCCGGGGCAGTGGGTACAAGGGACGGGTCGGCATCTATCAGGTGATGCCGGTTTCTGAAGCCATGCAGCGCCTCATCATGAGCGGCGCGACCTCGCTTGATCTCGCCCAGCAGGCCAAACGGGAGGGCGTTCGGGATCTGCGCGAATCCGGCCTGCTCAAGGTCAAGCAGGGTCTGACTTCGCTCGACGAAGTGTTGAATACGACCAATCTCTAAGAGGGAAACCGTCATGGCCACCATCGCAAAACGCAGAACCGCCATCAGAGAAAATACCTTTCTCTGGGAAGGGCGCAACAAGGATGGCAAGACCGTTCGTGGTGAAATGCGCGCCGCCAGCCCGTCCGTGGTGCAGACCACGCTGCGCCGCCAGGGCGTCAGCAACGCCAAGATCAAGCAACTGCGTTTCAAGAAGGGCGGCAAGGTCAAGGAAAAGGATATTGCGATCTTTACCCGCCAACTGGCGACCATGATGCGCGCCGGCGTCCCCCTGCTCCAGGCTTTCGACATCGTCGGTCGCGGCCACGGCAATCCGGCGGTCGGCAAGCTCCTGCTCGACATCAAAGCCGATGTCGAAACCGGCAGTTCCCTGTCGCAGGCTTTCCGCAAATTTCCCCTCTATTTCGACGCCTTGTACTGCAATCTGGTCGCCGCCGGCGAGCAAGCCGGTATTCTCGACACCCTGCTTGATCGTCTGGCGACCTACAAAGAGAAAATGCTCGCCATCAAGAGCAAGATCAAGTCGGCGCTGTTCTATCCGACTTCAGTCATCATCGTCGCCTTCATCATCACGGCGGTCATCATGATTTTCGTGATCCCGGCCTTCAAGGAGGTTTTCTCCAATTTTGGCGCCGATCTGCCCGCCCCGACCCTCGTGGTCATTGGCATCTCGGACTTTTTCGTTGCCTACTGGTGGGCCATTTTCGGTGGTATTGGCCTCGGCCTATTTTTCTTCTTTCAGTCCTGGAAACGTTCGGAAAAAATGCAGATCGTCATGGACCGTCTGCTCCTGCGCCTGCCGATCTTTGGCGACATCATTCGCAAGGCGGTTATCGCCCGCTGGACGCGGACGCTGGCGACCATGTTCGCCGCCGGCGTGCCGCTGGTCGAATCGCTCGATTCCGTTGGCGGTGCGGCGGGCAACTATGTGTACAAAGCCGCCACCAAAAAAATTCAGAGCGAAGTCGCCACTGGTACCAGCCTGACCATTTCGATGCAGAACGTCAATCTATTTCCCAATATGGTGACCCAGATGGTCGCCATCGGCGAAGAATCGGGCGCGCTCGATTCGATGCTGTCCAAGGTTGCCGATTTCTTCGATCAGGAAGTCGACGATGCGGTCGCCGCCATGTCCAGCCTCATGGAGCCAATCATTATGGTCGTGCTCGGTGTCCTCATCGGCGGCATGATTATCGCCATGTACCTGCCCATCTTCAAGCTCGGCTCGGTCGTTTGATGCTGGCGGAAACGCTGGCTCTGGCGCCATCGGGCCTGGTCGTCGTCATCGTCGGTCTGCTGGGACTTTGCGTCGGCAGCTTTCTCAACGTCGTCATCCACCGCCTGCCGCTCATCATGGAGCGGGAATGGCAGGCGCAATGCGCCGAACTGCGCGGCGAAACGGCACCGGATAATCCGCCGCTGACGCTGGCCCGGCCCGCCTCGCGCTGTCCGCACTGCGGCCACAACATCACGATCCTGGAAAACATTCCGATCATCAGTTATCTCTTTGTTCTCAAAGGTAAATGCTCCGCTTGCGGCGAGCCGATTTCACCGCGCTACCCGATTGTCGAACTGCTGACGGGCCTGCTCTCCGCCTATGCCGCCTGGCGTTTTGGCCCGACCTGGCAACTGGCCGGGGCGCTGTTGTTGGTCTGGGCGCTGATGGCGCTGGCCGCCATCGATCTCGACACGCAATTGCTGCCGGATTCAATCACCCTGCCGCTGCTCTGGGCCGGGCTGGCCTTCAACCTCAGCGCCACTTTCGCGCCGCTCCCCGCCGCCGTCATCGGTGCCATGGCCGGTTATCTCGCGCTGTGGTCGGTGTTCTGGCTGTTCAAGCTGGCGACCGGCAAGGAAGGCATGGGTTACGGCGACTTCAAGCTGCTGGCGGCGCTCGGCGCCTGGCTTGGCTGGAGCATGCTGCCCGCGATCATCCTCCTCTCCTCGCTGGTCGGCGCGCTGGTTGGCGTGACGCTCATCGTCGCCGCCCGCCACGGGCGCAATGTGCCGATTCCTTTCGGCCCTTACCTCGCCGCCGCCGGTTTGATCGCTCTCTTTTGGGGCCAAGACCTGACCAACCGCTACCTCGGCCTGATCGCTTGAACTAGCGCATTCAGCCCCGATATGGGGGCCTTCCGCTTTCGGATACAATTCAGGGTTTTGGAGGATTCTCATGCCGATTTACGAATATCGCTGCGATGCCTGCGGTTTCCAGAAAGAGCATTTGCAGAAGGTCAGCGACCCGCTGTTGGCCGTTTGTCCCGCCTGCGGCCAGGCGAGTTACCACAAACTTCTTTCTGCCGCCGGTTTTCAGCTGAAGGGCAGCGGCTGGTACGCCACCGACTTCAAAGGCGGCAACAAGCCGCAGGCCAAGCCGGATGCGCCGCCGCCCTGCCAGACCGGCGAGGGAAGTTGTGCCTCGTGTCCCGCTTCGGCTCCGGCCAGCGGCTGAGTCCTGGCGGCATGAAACGCTATTTCATCACCGGTCTTCTGATCTGGGTGCCGCTCGTCATCACGGTTTGGGTGTTATCGACCATCGTCGAAACCCTCGACCAGTCCTTGCGCCTGTTGCCGGAAGCCATGCACCCGAAAAACCTGTTCGGTTTCCCGCTGCCTGGCGTTGGCGCCTTGCTGACGCTGGCGATGATCTGGCTGACCGGCCTGTTCGCCGCCAATTTCATCGGCCAGAAACTGGTCGACTGGTGGGACAAGCTGCTCTCGCGCATTCCGGTCGTCAATTCGGTGTACAAGTCGGTCAAACAGGTTTCCGACACGCTGTTTGCGCCGAATGGCAACGCTTTTCGCAAGGCGCTGCTGGTTCAGTATCCGCGCCAGGGGGCGTGGACGATTGCTTTTCTCACCGGCGCGCCCGGCGGCGATATTCGCAACCATCTCGCTGGCGATTACGTCAGCGTTTATGTGCCGACCACGCCTAACCCGACTTCCGGTTTCTTCCTCATGCTGCCGCGCCAGGATGTCGTCGAACTCGACATGAGCGTTGATGAGGCGCTCAAATACATCATTTCGATGGGTGTCGTCGTCCCGCCGCCGCATCCGCGGCCCGTCGCCCATCCTGCCCATCCTTAACCCCCATTGACGGAAAGTTTCATGCGTACCCATTATTGCGGACAACTCAATCTCGCCCTCGACGGGCAAATCGTCACCCTGTGCGGCTGGGCGCATCGCCGCCGCGACCACGGCGGCGTCATTTTCATTGATCTGCGCGACCGCGAGGGTCTGGCTCAGGTGGTCTGCGACCCCGACCGCGACGCCGCCTTCAAAATCGCCGAATCGGTGCGTAACGAGTTCTGCCTCAAAATCACCGGCAAAATTCGCCCACGCCCGGCGGGCACGACCAACGCCAACCTCGCCTCCGGCGACATCGAGGTCCTCTGCCACGAGATCGAAGTGCTCAACCCCTCGGTGACGCCGCCTTTCCAGCTCGATGACGACAATCTTTCGGAAACCGTGCGCCTGACGCATCGCGTCATTGACCTGCGCCGTCCGCCGATGCAGAACAAGCTCATGCTGCGCTACAAGGTCGCCCGCGCCTTCCGCCGCTTTCTCGATGACCACGGCTTCATCGACATCGAGACGCCGACGCTGACCAAATCGACGCCGGAAGGCGCGCGTGATTATCTGGTGCCGTCGCGCGTCCATGCCGGTCACTTTTTCGCCCTGCCGCAATCGCCGCAGTTGTTCAAGCAACTGTTGATGATTGCCGGTTTCGACCGCTATTACCAGATCACCAAATGCTTCCGCGACGAGGATCTGCGCGCCGACCGCCAGCCGGAATTCACCCAGGTCGATATTGAAACCTCGTTTATGAACGAGGCCGAGATCACTAGCCTCATGGAGCAGTTGATCCGCTATGTCTTCAAGGAAGCGATCGACGTCGACCTGCCGCCCTTCCCGCGCCTCGCCTATGCCGAAGCCATGCGCCGCTTTGGTTCGGACAAGCCGGATCTGCGCGTCACGCTCGAACTGAGCGAAGTCACCGACGCCTTCAAAGAGGTCGCCTTCAAGGTCTTTGCCACGGTCGCCAACAGCGAGGGCGGCCGCATCGCCGCCCTGCGCATCCCCGGCGGCGCAAGCCTCTCGCGCGGCGAAATCGACGCCTACACCGAATTTGTCAAAATCTACGGGGCCAAGGGGCTGGCTTACATCAAGGTCAATGATGTCAGCCAGCTCAACGAAACCGGCCTGCAATCGCCGATTGTCAAGAATCTCTCGGCAGCCTCGCTGCGCGCCGTCATTAAACGCACCGGCGCGCAATCCGGCGACCTCATTTTCTTCGGCGCCGACAAGGCCAGGATCGTCAATGACGCCCTCGGCGCCTTGCGCGTCAAGATCGGCCACGAAAAAGGCTTTCTCAGCGGCGTCCAGTGGGCGCCGCTGTGGGTCGTCGATTTCCCGATGTTCGAATACGACGACGACGGCAAACGCTGGAACGCCTGCCATCACCCCTTCACCAGCCCGAAGGACGAGCATCTCGACCGCCTGACCAGCGACCCCGGCCAGTGCCTCGCCAAAGCCTACGACCTCGCCCTGAACGGCTGGGAACTCGGCGGCGGCTCGGTGCGTATCCACCGCGCCGAGATTCAGGAAAAAGTCTTTGCCGCCCTCAATATCGGCCCGGAGGAGCAGCAGGCCAAATTCGGCTTTCTGCTCGACGCCCTCAAATACGGCGCGCCGCCGCATGGCGGGCTGGCCTTCGGCCTTGACCGCATCGTCACCATGATGACCGGCGCCGAATCCATCCGCGACGTCATCGCCTTCCCCAAAACGCAACGCGCTCAATGCCTGCTCACCGACGCCCCCAGCGCCGTCGATGAAAAACAGTTGCGCGAACTGCATGTGCGCTTGCGCAATCCAGCGCCGACGGAAAGTTGACCGGGAAGCAAGCAACACGGCGCGGGCCAGCCGATGCGGCCAGCGCCGGAGACAGCGGTTTTGACCTGATCGAGCAGGGCGGCAGCCGCTTTCTCGCCCTTGCCCCATTTTTGCGCCTGAACCTTGCCGGGGTCGACCTGCGACCCATCGCCAATGTCCTGCTCGCCGCCACCCGGCGGGATCAGGACAATGTTTTGCTCTGGCTCAATCTGGCCACCCTGTTTTTCACTCTGGGCGAGAACCGGCTGGCCTTCGCCATGCAGGCCGAGGCGCTGGCCCGCCAGCGGCTGTACGCGGTCGCCGCAGCGCGGCAGCCAGCCGCGGCCAGATTGCTGGTCATCGTCGCGCCGGGCGATCTGGCGCAAAACATGCCGATTGATTGCCTGCTCGAAGACAGCCGCATCGACCTCCTGTTTTATTTCGCCGTCGCCGACCAGCCGCTCCCCCAACCTCTGCCGGAGCACGACGCCGTGCTGGTGGCGGTGGCGCAAATGGCAGAAACCGAGAGCCTGCTGCGGGCGCTGGAAAAAGCCCTGGCCGACAGCGGCAAACCCGTCATCAACCGGCCACAAGCCATTTTCAATGTCGAAAGAGTGACAGCCAGTCGCTTGCTGCAAGGCATTCCCGGCCTCGCCATGCCGCTCACGGCGCCTGTCACCCGTGCCGCGCTGGCCGCCATCGCGGCGGGCGAGGCAACGCTGACCCGCGTTTGCGCCGATTGCCGTTTCCCCGTCATCCTGCGGCCGATCGGCTCACATGCCGGGCATGGCCTGGAAAAAATCGAACAGGCGCAAAATTTTTCCGATTATTTATCAAGCGTCCCGGAAAATGAGTTTTATATTTCCCGTTTCATCGACTACCAGAGCGCCGATGGGTTGTTCAGGAAATACCGCATCGCCCTGGTTGGCGGCATCCCGTTTATCGCCCACATGGCGATTTCGTCCCACTGGATGATCCATTATCTCAATGCCGGGATGTACGAGGACGAGCACAAACGCCGCGAAGAAGCCTGTTTCATGGACAATTTCCCGGCTTTCGCGGCAAAACACGGCCCGGCGCTGCGCGGCATTTATCAGCGCGCCGGGCTGGATTATTTCTGCGTCGACTGCGCCGAAACCCCGGATGGCGACTTGCTCGTCTTTGAAATCGACCATGCCATGGTTGTTCACGCCATGGATTCGGCAAAGCGCTTTCCGCACAAGCCGCGGCACATCCTGAAAATCAGGGAGGCCGTGGAAAATCTCATCCTCAATCCCGGATCGCCCTGATGTTGCCGCCCAACGACCCAAACCGGCACAACTTTTCCGGCGGCCCCGGCGCCTTGCCGCGAAGCGTTCTCGAACAGTTGCAGGAAGCCATTGGCGCGGTGCCGGAAGTCGGCTTGTCGATACTCGGTGTCAGCCATCGCTCCGACTGGTTCGCCGCCGTGGTCTCGGAACTGGAAGCCAATATCCGCCAGCTTCTGGGCTTGCCGGAAAATTATCATGTCCTTTTTCTCCAGGGCGGCGCGACACAGCAATTCTCGATGGCGCCGATGACCTGGTTGCGGGGCAAAAAAGAAGCGGCGGACTATCTGCAAACCGGCTACTGGAGCAGTAAAGCCATTACCGAAGCGGCGCGGGAAGGGCCGCTTCGCGTTTTATGGCATGGCGAAGCGGGCGGTTTCCGGCGTTTGCCGCAAGACGAGGAACTCGAATTCAACCCGGCAGCGCCTTACCTGCACTATGTTTCCAATGAAACGGTCGAGGGGCTGCAATTTCACCGGATCATCGGGCGCGACGATATACCGCGCATCTGCGACATGTCCTCGGATTTTCTTTCAGCGACCGGCCCATTCGACAAATTTTCGCTGATTTACGCCCACGCCCAGAAAAACCTCGGCCCGGCTGGCGTCACCGTCGTCATCATCAAGGATCAACTGCTTCAGGATGCGCCGCGTGATCGTCTGCCCGCCTTTCTCGATTATCACCAGCAAATCGCCGCCCATTCGATTCTCAACACACCGCCGGTATTCGCCATCTATACCGTGCTGCTGGTCACCCGCTGGTTGCGGGACGAGATCGGGGGATTGGCGGCGATGGCAGAAATCAACGCCGCCAAGGCGGCGGCCTTGTACCGGCTGCTCGACGATCACGACGATTTTTATATCCCGCGCGCGGCAAAAGCGGATCGCTCGACGATGAATGTCGTTTTCAATCTGCAAAGCCGCCAACGGGAACAAGCCTTTCTCGCCGCCGCCGAGGCCGCCGGTTTCTCCGGCCTTGGCGGCCATCGCAGCATCGGCGGCATCCGCGCCTCCCTTTATAACGGCCTCGAACGCGCCGCCGTCGATAATCTGATCGACTTCATGGCCGATTTCAGGCGGCGCAGTCTGGCTTGAGACACGGCGCGATGACAGCCGCCACCCGCCCGATGCGCGGCAGCAAACAGCCCATTTCCGCGCTGGTCATCATCCACACGCCGCAGCTTGACGTTCTCTTGCTCGAACGCGCTGCCCATCCGGGCTTCTGGCAGTCGGTCACCGGCAGCCGCGAACATCAGGAAACGCTCGCCGAAACGGCCTGGCGCGAAGTCGGCGAAGAAACCGGGCTGACCGCCGATGACGGCAAACTCACCGACTGGCGCATCGCCAACACCTACACCCTGTTCCCCGCCTGGCGTCATCGCTACCCGGATGGCGTGGTCGAAAATACCGAACACGTCTTTTCCCTCTGCCTGCCCGAACGCCGCCCGATCACGCCGACGCCGACCGAGCATCGGGCCTGGCAATGGCTGCCGTGGCGCGAGGCTTCTGAGCGTTGCTTCTCATGGAGCAACCGCGACGCCATCGGCTTATTGCCGAGGCATTTTTCCGGCGCTTGAAACTTTTTCTTTGTACAATCCGCGGCGACTGTTTCAGGAAGCCGCCATGAATCTCAAAGACATCTCCCCCGGCATCAAGGCCGCCGTGCTCGCCGAGGCGCTGCCCTACATCAAGCGTTTTCACGGCAAGACCATCGTCGTCAAATACGGCGGCAACGCGATGACCGACCAGCGTTTGAAAAGCTGCTTTGCCAGCGACGTGGTGCTGCTCAACCTGATCGGCTTCAATATCGTGGTCGTGCACGGCGGCGGCCCGCAGATCGAAAACCTGCTCGGTCGCGTCGGCAAAAAAGGCGAGTTCATCCAGGGGATGCGCGTCACCGACGCCGAAACCATGGATGTGGTCGAAATGGTGCTCGGCGGCCAGGTCAACAAAGACATCGTCAATCTCATCAACCAGCACGGCGGCAAGGCCGTCGGCCTGACCGGCAAGGACGGCAACAGCATCCGCGCGCGAAAACTCTGGCTGGAAAACAGAGCGCACCCTGACGCCCCGATTGATGTCGGCCAGGTTGGCGACATCACCGTGGTCGATCCGTCGCTGGTCGAATATCTCGAAAAAGGCGGGTTCATCCCCGTCATCGCGCCTATCGGCGTTGGTGAGAACGGCGAAACCTACAACATCAACGCCGATGTCGTCGCCGGCAAGGTGGCGGAAGTGCTGAAGGCGGAAAAACTCGTGCTCCTGACCAACACGCCAGGCGTGCTCGACCAGGCGGGCAATCTCTTGACCGGCATCACCCCGGCGCAAATCGACGCCATGATTGACGACGGCACGCTCTCCGGCGGCATGTTGCCGAAAATCGGCTCGGCCCTCGATGCGGCGCGGCAGGGCGTCAGCGGCGTACACATCATTGATGGCCGCGTTGAACACGCGCTGCTGCTGGAAATCCTCACCGACCACGGGGTCGGCACGATGATTAAATCGCATTAGAGCCGGTTAACGCGAATGCGTAGCGGACGCACCTGGCTGTTCGATCTCGACAACACGCTGCACAACGCGACGCCGCACATCTTTCCGCACATCAACCGCTCGATGCTGGCCTACATCGAGCGGCATCTCGGCCTTGACGCCGATGAAGCCAACCGCCTGCGCGTCGATTACTGGCATCGTTACGGCGCCACCCTGCTCGGCCTGATGCGCCACCACGGCACCGACCCGCAGCATTTTCTGCATGAAACCCACCAGTTTCCCGACCTGCAACGCCTGCTCGTCTTTGAAAAACCGCTGCGCCACGCGCTACGGCGGCTCCCCGGACGGCGCATCGTCTTTTCCAACGCCCCGCGTCACTATGCCGAAGCCGTGCTGCATCTGACCGGCTTGGAACATTGCTTCGACGCCCTCTATGCCGTCGAAAATCTCGATTACCGGCCCAAACCGATGCCCGCCGGTTTCCGCGCCCTGCTCCGGGCTGAACGGCTCGATCCCAGGCGTTGCGTCATGGTCGAGGACAGCATCGGCAACCTGCGGACAGCGAAAAAACTCGGTATGCGCACCGTGTTGGTAAGCACTGGCTCACGCCGCTCACCCTTTGTCGACATCCAGATCCGCTCCGTCCTCGATTTGCCCCGGCGCGCCTGGCGTCTATAATCGCCAGCACAAACCAACAACGAGGGGAACCCCATGAGCGCCCAAAAAGGCGAACGCCGTCTGGAAATTTTGCAGACACTCGCTGCCATGCTGGAAACGCCGCGCGGCGAAAAAATCACCACTGCCGCCCTGGCCGCCCGGCTCAACTGTTCCGAAGCCGCGCTGTACCGCCACTTCGCCAGCAAGGCGCAGATGTACGACGGCTTGATCGAATTTATCGAACAAAGCCTGTTCGGCATCATCAACCAGATCACCGGCGAAGAAAGCGACGGCTTGAAGCAGGTCGAACTGATCCTCAGCCTCCTCCTTCGCTTCGCCCAGAAAAACCGGGGCATGACACGGGTACTGATCGGCGACGCCTTGGTTAACGAAAACGAACGCCTGCAAGCCCGCATCAATGCGCTCCTCGACAAAATCGAAGCGGCCCTCAAGCAATCACTGCGCATCGCGGCAACACAAGGCGCGATCAAAGCCGAAGCCGATTTCGCCGCGCTGGCCAACCTGCTCCGCTGCTACGCCGTAGGCCGCTGGGAACAATACGCCCGCTCCGCCTTCAACCGCGAACCGCTGGCCCAATGGCCACAACAATGGCCCATGCTCTATTTCGCCTGTCTGTCGCAGGCCGGGGAAGCAGGAGAGTAAGCCTGAGCTTGTCGTTTTCGTTTCGATCGGCTTCGGGCAATGACCTTGCTCGTAAGGTGTGACAAATATAGGCCAAAGGATATAATTTAAGCGCCGCAGCTAACCGCTTGCGAACGCCGCGAAAACGACATGCCCTGGACGGTTGCCAACCACGACGAATTTGACCCTGAATTTGATGTTTTGCCAGAGCCGGTTCAGGATGCCTTGCTTGCAACCGCGATGGTCTTGGCCGAATTCGGGCCGCAGCTTGGCAGACCTCATGTCGATACCCTGTCGGGATCACGTTATTCCAACATGAAGGAACTGCGATTTGATGCCGACAACGGCGTTTGGCGGGTAGCGGCGGCGTTTGACCCAGAACGAAAGGCGATCTTGCTGGTTGCTGGCAACAAGGCTGGCGTGGCGCAAAAGCGATTCTATAAATCGCTGATCGCTACAGCAGATGAGCGTTTTACCCGGCATCTGGCAAAACTGAGGGCAGAAAAGCCGAAAGGAAAGTGACATGGGACGCACACTTGACGACGTGATGGCGAGCCTCCCCCAAGAGCGCCGCCAACGCATTGAAGCTCGCGCCAATGAGATTCGCCGTGAGATTGATGGCTTGAAGGCGCTGCGCAAACTGGCCAAGCGCAGTCAGGCGCAGATTGCGGAAAACCTGGGGATCAAGCAACCCTCGGTACTCAAGATCGAACGTCAGACCGATCTCTACCTATCGACGCTGCGCCGGTTCGTCGAGGCCGCTGGCGGCAAACTTGAACTGCGCGTTGAACTGCCGGGCAGCGGACCATTGACATTGACCGGCGTGGGCGAAATAGACGCTTGATTCCGCTTGCCGATCAGGCGAGCGCGCGAAGCCGAAAGCAATAAACTCAGGACGAATCACCGCGCGGTGGAATCAATTGCGCCGCCTGTTGCGGCTCAAGCGCCACCAGCGCATCAAGCGTTACCCCTGGTCTGACGCCGCAGGCCAGGCACCAGTCGACGAAAAGCGTCAGTTCGATATAGGCATCGCCGCGTTCGATCTTCGATATGAACGACTGCCCCAGCCCCAGCCGCTCAGCCAGTTGCACCTGCGACAACGCCGCCTGCTTGCGCAAAGCCGCCAATCCAGACTGGAATAGCTGATAACGCGAGTGGTATAGCGAAGCAGACATGCAGCCATGCTCAAGTCTAAAATGGAATATTCCATTTTAGACTTTTCTGTGTATGATCTTGTCTTGTTCATAGAGGGATGGGACTACACCACCATCGTGCCAGCGTCGATGGAAGTCGTCGCCAAGGCGGCGAAACTGCGCAAGGAAAAGGGCAAAAACCATACCTCCCGCAAAGCATCTATCGGTGACTTGACGGCAAGCCCGCACCGCGACCAAGCTTCGCTGGCGGTTATCGAGTGCACCGGGGGCGTTGAATACGATTAGGGCGGTTTTGATTCAAGTGCATACATACCCCTATACCGTTCGGGCTGAGCCTGTCGAAGCCCGGTTCAAGCCTCCGTATCCTCTCTCCGCACCGTCCTTCGCCTGTCCTGAGCCTGTCGAAGGGACAAGCTCAGGACGAACGGGAGTGTAAGAACTTGAACAGAAAATGCTCTAGATAGTGCCGTCACGAGATTGCAGAATGATGTGAGATATGCGATGCTCTGGACATGAATACATTGAATCTTCGCACACCTGGGCCACGGTTGGCTCACCGACGCCACGACATTGAC
>JAITMS010000042.1 GCA_031277255.1 Azonexus sp. | reverse complement strand
CATGCTGGTGCGCGTCATTTCCATGGTCTTCGACCGCTACCTCCGCGCCGACCGGGAACGCAAGCGTTATTCCAAGGTGATCTGAAATCTGTGCAGAGGCGGCGGCGCGGGGTAGACTGACTGCCTTTCCCTGATCTCTGCCCGCCATGCCTGATTCCGGCTATCTCGCCCTGTTTCTTGTTGGCCTTCTTGGCGGCGCGCACTGTGTCGGCATGTGCGGCGGGATTGTCAGCGCCCTGTCGCTGGGCGGGCCGGGTCGGTGGCGTCTGCATCTGGCTTACAACGGCGGGCGGATCGTCTCCTATGCCGCCGCCGGGGCGGTTGCCGGGGTGTTGGGGGCGGTCAGTCTGGGGTTGCAGGGGCAACTGCCGGTGCGCCTCGCGCTTTATCTGCTGGCTAATCTGATGCTGGTGGCGTTGGGTTTTTACCTCCTTGGCGTCACGCGCGTCCTGGCCTTTGCCGAGCGGGCCGGGCAGCATCTGTGGCGGCGTCTGCAGCCGTTGACGCGGCGGTTTTTGCCAGCGCGGACGGTGGCGCAGGCGTTTCCTCTCGGTCTGTTGTGGGGCTGGCTGCCTTGCGGTCTGGTGTACAGCGCCCTGGCCACTGCGTTGGCGGCAGGCTCCGCCGGGCGCGGGGCTTTACTGATGCTGGCTTTCGGCCTTGGCACCCTGCCCAATCTGCTGCTTGCCGGGATCTTGCTGGCCCGGCTCAATGCCTTCGTCCGTCGGCCCGTGGTGCGGATCGTGTCGGGTTTGCTGATTCTCGGCTTCGGGCTGTACGGCTTGTTTGCCTTGGCCCGTCAAGCCTTGGGAGGCGCGCTGTGAGCGCCGAGCGGGTCGTTGACTTGGCCATTGGCGGCATGACCTGCGCGGCCTGTTCGGCGCGGCTGGAAAAGGTGCTCAACCGTCAGCCGGGGATGCGGGCCAATGTCAATCTGGCAACCGAGCGGGCGCGGGTGCGCCTCGATGGCGCTGCCGACGTTGAGGCGGTGATTGCCGCCGTGGCGAAAACCGGCTTTACCGCCAGCCTGGTCGATGCCCATACCCGCGAGCGGGAAAAAGCGGCGAAGCGGCAGGCTTTTCGCCGTCAAAGCCGTCATTTCTGGATTGCCGTGGCGCTGACCCTGCCGCTGGTCGGCCAGATGGTCTGGATGTTTGGCGAAAGCGGCCATGACAATGAATTGCCGCGCTGGCTGCAACTTTTACTGGCGACGCCGGTGCAATTCTGGATCGGCTGGCGTTTTTACGATGGCGCGTGGAAGGCTCTGCGCGGCGGCGGGGCCAATATGGATGTGCTGGTCGCGCTCGGCACCAGCATGGCCTGGGGATTTTCCGCCGTGGTCACGGTGCTGGGCCTTGGTCAGCACGTTTATTTCGAGGGCGGGGCGGCGGTCATCACCCTGGTCCTGCTCGGTAAACTGCTTGAAGCGCGGGCCAAGGCGCGGACTTCGGAAGCGATCGAGAGCCTGATCCGCCTGCAACCGAAAACGGCGCGGGTCGAGCGCGGCGGCCAGTGGATCGACATGGCGGTCGACAGCCTGATGCCGGGCGATGTCTTTCTCGTCCGCCCCGGCGAGAGCGTGCCGGTCGATGGCGAGGTGATTGACGGCCAGTCGAGCGTCGACGAGGCGATGCTGACCGGGGAGAGTATGCCGGTCAAGAAGGGGCCGGGCGAGCGGGTTTTTGCCGCGACCGTCAATGCCGATGGGGCGCTCCGCTGCCGGGCCACCGGCGTTGGCGAGGAGACGCTGCTGGCCGGTATTATCCGTCTGGTCGGCGAGGCGCAAGGCTCGAAAGCCCCGGTGCAGCGGCTGGCCGACCGGATTGCCGGTATTTTCGTGCCCTTGGTTTGCCTCATCGCGCTGGCGACGCTGCTCGGCTGGTGGCGGGAGAGCGGGGATTTTGCCGTGGCCTTGGTCAATGCCGTCGCCGTGCTGGTCATCGCCTGCCCGTGCGCCTTGGGCCTGGCGACGCCGACGGCGATCATGGTCGGCACGGGGCAGGGGGCGCGGGCCGGGATTCTGGTGAAGAACGCCGAGGCGCTGGAACGGGCCGAGAAAATTTCCCTGCTGGCCGTCGACAAGACCGGCACGCTGACCGCGGGCAAGCCTACGTTGACCGACGTGGCGGCGCGGGGCGTCGGGCGCGGCGAGGCGCTTGGTCTGGCGACGGCGCTCGAGCGGCGCTCCGAACATCCGCTGGCGCGGGCCATCGTTGCTGCGGCTGAGGCCGCTGAAGAAGCGCCGGTGGACGAATTCAGGGCCGTACCCGGCCACGGCGTCGAAGGCGTGGTTGCTGGCCGCCGCCTGCGTCTTGGCTCGCCCGACTGGCTTGGCGTCGCCGCCGATGAAACGGTAGCGGCCTGGCAAGAAGCTGGCAAGACGGTGATCGGCCTGGCCGAAGGCGAAACCCTGCTGGCGCTGTTCGCCGTCGCCGACGCCTTGCGCCCGACATCGCGGCAGGCGGTGGCGTATCTGCATCAGCGCGGTCTGCGCGTCGTCATGCTGACCGGCGACAACGCCAGGACGGCGGCGGCGATTGCCCTTGACGCGGGCATCGCCGAATACCGCGCCGGTATTCTGCCGGGCGACAAGGCGGCGGCGCTCTCTGAACTGAAAGCGGGCGGCGCCTTGACCGGTATGGTCGGCGACGGCGTCAACGACGCCCCGGCGCTGGCGGCGGCGGATGTCGGCTTTGCCATTGGGGCCGGGTCGGATGCGGCGATCGAGGCCGCCGATCTGACCTTGATGCGCAACGACCTCCTCGCCGTCGTCGACGCCGTTGATCTCTCGGCGGCGACGCTGGGCAAAATTCGGCAAAATCTCTTTTGGGCCTTCATCTACAATGTATTAGGTATCCCGCTGGCGGCTTTGGGTTATCTTAATCCGGTGGTGGCCGGGGCTGTCATGGCGCTGAGTTCGGTGTCGGTGGTTTCCAACTCGTTGTTGCTCAAACGCTGGAAACCGCGTCGGGCGAGCCGGATCAGGCACGGAGGTGGAGATGAAAAGCGTTAAGGGAAAAAACCAGGCCGCTGTTCACGACGACCCGTCAGCAGCCGTGGCCTCTGCCTTTCCGGCGATTTTTGGGCCAGCGGTCGAGGCCGTCCAGGTCAGCCTCTTTATCCAGCAGGATGGCATTTTTCGCTACGTCAATCCCTTTCTGGCGCAGCAATTCGGTTATACCGTCGAGGAATTGACCGGCCAGCGGGGTTTGCTCGACCTCTTGCTGGCGGCTGCCGATTCCTTCTATCTCGATACCCGCAACGGCGTCGGGGCAGGCGTTTCGACCTGGGAAGTGATGGCCCGGCGGCAGGATCATTCGGTCTTTCCGGCGCGTATCGTCAGCGCGCCATTGACGTTCGATGGCCGGGCGGCGACGGTTGGCGTGGTGCTCGATCTGAGCGCCCAGCGGGAGGCTGAGGAAAAAGCGCGTGAACTGGCCAATTTTGACGCCCTGACCGGCCTGCCCAACCGCCGCCTGCTGCTCGACCGGCTGCAACAGCAAATCGCCGCCGCCGAGCGGGAAGCGATGCCGTTTGCCTTGCTCTGCCTTGATCTCGACAACTTCAAACGGATCAACGACTCCTTCGGCCACCGCGTCGGCGATGAATTGCTGTGCGCCGTCGCCAACCGCATCGGCACCGCCGTGCGGCGCATCGACACGCTGGCCCGCTTGGGCGGCGACGAGTTCATCCTCGTCATGCCGGGCGCCAGCGCCGCCGGCGCGACCGATCTCGCCTGCCGCCTGATCGACGCCTGCAACAAACCCTTTGCCGTCGCCGGTCACGATCTGACGGCGACCCCGTCGGTCGGCATCACCATGTATCCGCAGGATGGCAAGGGCATCGGCACCTTGCTGCGCAACGCCGACGTGGCGATGTACAAGGCCAAGGAGCAGGGCCGCAACACCTTCCAGTTCTATACCGCCGAAATGAACACCGCCACCTTCGAGCGCCTGATGCTCGAAGGCAGTTTGCGCCGGGCCGTGCGTAACGCCGAGCTGGAACTGCACTACCAGCCGCAGATCAGTCTGGCCAATGGCTGCATCGTCGGCGTCGAGGCGCTGGTACGCTGGCGTCACCCCGAACTGGGGCTGATCATGCCGGATCGTTTCATCCACGTTGCCGAAGAAACCGGGCTGATCAACCCGATTGGTGACTGGGTGCTGGGCGAAGCCTGCCGTCAGGCCAAAGCCTGGATAGCCGAAGGCTTGCCGTCGCTGGGCATGGCCGTGAACGTCGCGCCGGAGCAGTTCCGCCAGGGCGGCTTCGTCGCCACCGTGGCGGGCGCCCTGGCCGGTTCCGGCCTCGATCCCGAACGGCTCGAACTGGAAGTGACCGAGCGCACCCTGATGCACGACGCCGAGGCCCACATCGGCACGATGACCGCGCTGCACCGGATGGGCGTCGAACTCTCCCTCGACGATTTCGGCACCGGCTATTCTTCCCTCGCTTATCTCAAGCGTTTTCCGGTCGGCAAGCTGAAAATCGACCGCTCCTTCGTCAATGATCTGGAGCACGATCCCGACGATCGGGCAATCGCTTCGACCATCGTCAACATGGGCCGTAGCCTGCGTCTGGCGGTGCTGGCCGAGGGCGTCGAAACCTGCGAGCAACTGGCCCTGTTGCGCACCATGGGCTGCGATCTGGCGCAGGGCTTTTTTTTCAGCCAGCCCCTGCCCGCCGGGCAGATTATTGAACTGCTGCGTCGGCAGCCATTTTTGAACAAGGAGTAAGCAGTGATGGAAGAAACGGTCATCGAGATCGGCGGCATGAGTTGTCAGGGCTGCGTCGGCAATATCACGGGGGTTCTGACCGGGCTGTCCGGCGTTGATGCGGCCACGGTTTCGCTCTCCGAGGGCAGGGCGGATGTCCGTTTCGACCCGGCGCGGATCAGCCGCGCCGCGCTGGTGGCAGCGGTCGAAGACGCCGGTTTCGACGCCGCATGAAGGCCGATGTCGAGCCGGGCGGCCCGGCGACCGCGCCGCGCCTGACCGAGTTATCGCACGGCGGCGGCTGCGGCTGCAAAATTGCCCCGGCAATGCTGGAAAAAATCCTCGCCGCCATGCCGCCCGGCATCGTCCCGCCGCAATTGCTGGTCGGCTCGGCGACCGCCGACGATGCCGCCGTCTACCAGATCAACGCCCAGCAGGCGATTGTCGCCACCACCGACTTCTTCATGCCGATTGTCGACGAGCCGTTGGATTTTGGCCGCATCGCCGCCGCCAACGCCATTTCCGACATCTACGCCATGGGCGCGGCGCCGCTGTTCGCGCTGGCCCTGGTCGGTATGCCGGTCGGCGTCCTGCCGCTCGCCACCGTCAGCCGCATCCTCGAAGGCGGCGCGGCGGTCTGCCGTCAGGCCGGGATACCCGTCGCCGGCGGCCACACCATTGATTCATCCGAGCCGATTTATGGTCTGGCCGTCATCGGCATGGTCAACCCCGCCCACCTGAAACGCAACGCCACGGCCCGCCCCGGCGACCGGCTGATTCTCGGCAAGGCGCTCGGCGTCGGTGTCTACAGCGCGGCCCTGAAAAAAGACAAGCTGCCCGCCAGCGATTACGAGGCGCTGCTCGCCAGCGCGACCCAACTCAACACGCCGGGGCCGGTCCTTGCCTGCCTCGATGGCGTCCATGCCATGACCGATGTCACCGGCTTTGGCCTGCTCGGCCACCTTGCCGAAATGTGCCGGGGCAGCGGCGTCGCCGCTCATCTGCGTTACGCCGACGCGCCGCTCCTGCCGCGTGCCGCCGAACTGGCCGAAGCCGGTTTCGTCACCGGCGCTTCGGCCCGCAACTGGGCCAGCTACGGCCATCAGGCGCGTCTTGCCGACAGCCTCGGCGAGACGGCCAGAACCCTCCTCACCGACCCGCAAACCTCCGGCGGCCTGCTCGTCGCCTGCGCCCCGGAAGCGGTCACCGACGTGCTGTCGATCTTCCTGCAACAAGGCTTCGGCCATGTTGCGGTGATTGGCGAAATGGTCGCGGGCGAGCCGTGTATTGCAGTGCTTTGAGCCAGCAGAATTGAAGGAGCAGCCCATGAACGAGCAAATCACCAACGGCCCGACCATGACCCGCGCTGGTTTTCTGCGCCTTCTGGCCGGGCTGGCCGCCGGTATGGCCTTGAGCGGCAGGACGCTGGCGGCAGCGCCGATGTTGCGGCGGGTGATTCCGGCGAGCGGTGAAAACCTGCCGGTGATCGGTCTGGGCACCTATTCGGTTTTCGATGTCGCCCCCGGTTCGGCGGAGTACGCCCGCCTGCCCGGCGTTTTGCAGGCGCTGTTTGGCGCGGGCGGTTCGCTCATCGACAGTTCGCCGATGTATGGCCGGGCCGAGGAGACGACGGGCGAATTGCTGGCCGCCGCCGGTAGCCGCCCGCAGGCTTTTCTCGCCACCAAGGTGTGGACCGAAGGCCGGGAGGCCGGGCGGCGGCAGATGGAAAATTCGCTGCGCCTGATGCGGGCCGGGACGATGGATCTGATGCAGGTGCATAACCTCGTCGATTGGCGCGAGCATCTCGCCACCCTGCGCGAATGGAAAGCGGCGGGGCGCATCCGCTACATCGGCGTCACGCATTACCACGCCGGGGCTTATGACGAACTGGCGGCGGTGATGCGGGCCGAGCGTGTCGACTTTTTGCAAATCAATTATTCGCTCGATGAGCGTCAGGCCGAACGGCTGATTTTGCCGCTGGCCACCGAGCGCGGCATGGCGGTGTTGATTAACCGGCCCTTTGGCGGCGGCGGCCTGCTGCGCCGTCTGCGCGACCGTCCGCTGCCCGCCTGGGCGGCGGAAATCGGGGCCGCCAGTTGGGCGCAACTGCTGCTCAAATTCGTGCTCAGCCAGCCCGCCGTGACTTGCGCCATTCCCGGCACGGGGCGGCCTGAACACATGCTCGACAACGCCGCCGCCGGGCAGGGGGTGATCCCCGACGCAGCCTTCTGGCAGCGCCATGCCGATATTTTTTCCGTGTGAGGAGGAGACCATGAACAAGCCGATTTCATCCCGCCGCCGTCAACTGCTGGCCGCTGGCGCGGCGTTGAGCGTCAGCGGGCCGCTGTGGGCCACGTCGCCGGCTCCAGATCCGCCACTGACGCGCAAAGTGCCATCGAGTGGCGTTGCCCTGCCGGTGGTCGGCATTGGCACCAACCGCTTCCGTCTGGGCGACGACGCCTGGATGAAGCGCCTGCGCGGGACGCTGATCGAATTTATCGGAGGCGGTGGCACAGTCATCGACACCGCGCCCTCCTACGGCGATTCGGAACAGGCCATCGGGACGTTGCTGGCGGGAGCGCCCGGTTTGCGCCAGCCAGCTTTCCTCGCCACCAAGGTCGACCGCGACGCGGCTGACGAGGGCCGCGAGCAACTCGAAAAATCCTTCGCCGCGCTCCACACCGAGCGCCTCGATCTGGTGCAACTACACAACCTGCACGGCGTCGACAAAGTGTTGCCCGTGTTGCGCGAGCAGAAAGCCGCCGGGCGGATCGGCCACATCGGCATCACCACTTCAGAAGAACGCCAGTACGCCGAGATGGAAGCCATCCTGCGCCGCGAATCCTTCGATTTCATCCAGATCAACTACGCCGTCGGCAACCGCAAGGCCGAGGAGCGCCTTTTGCCGCTGGCGGCGGATCGCGGCATGGCCGTGCTGGTCAACCTGCCTCTGGGGCGCGGCGCGCAGTTCCGCGCCGTCGGCGAGCGGCCCTTGCCGCCGTGGGCGATGGACATGGGCTGCTATTCGTGGGCGCAGGTCTTCCTCAAATTTGTCGTCAGCCATCCGGCGGTAACCTGCGCCATTCCCGGCAGCACGCAGGCCGCCCACGTCGCCGACAACCTCGGCGCAGCCCGTGGCCGCTTTCTGGAAGCTGCCGAGCGGCAAACCATCGCCCGTTATTTCGATACGATTGCCGATGGCTAGAGCGATGTTTGTTCAAACCTTTACACTCCCATTCGTCATAAATCTTCCGCTACCGTTCGCCCTGAGCCTGTCGAAGGGCGGTGCGGAGAGCGGGTCTGGAGGCTTGAACCGGGCTTCGCCTGTCCTGAGCGAAGTCGAAGGGACAGGCGAAGCCCGAACGGGAGGGTAAGGGGTTGAACAGAAAATACTCTAAACGAAAACGACGCTAGCCGATGCTGCGCCAACTGTTCTCCCGCCTCCTGCCGTTGCGTCCCGGCGAAGCCGCGCCGACGTTTCTGGCGACGGCCTACGGCTTTGCCATTCTCTTTGCCTACTACCTCCTGCGCCCGGTGCGCGACGAAATCGGGGCGGCGGATCGCGGCAATCTGCAAGTGTTGTGGACGGTGGTTTTTCTCGTCATGCTGCTGGCCGTGCCGCTTTATTCGGCGGCGGTCGCCCGCCTGCGCCGGGCGGTGTTCATCGCGCTGGCCAACCGCTTTTTCGCCTGCAATCTGCTGCTCTTTTATCTTGCCCTGATGGCCTTGCCGGAGAGCGCCCGGCCCTGGATCGACCGTGTTTTTTACGTCTGGGTCAGCGTTTTCGCGCTCTTTGTCGTCGCCGTCTTCTGGGGCTTGATCGTCGATCTGTTCCGCGACGAGCAAGGCGAGCGGCTGTTCGGCTTCATCACCGTCGGCGCTTCGCTCGGCGGCATCGCCGGTTCGGCGACGACCGGGCTGCTGGCGTCCACCCTGCCGGTGTTTCTGCTGCTGCTGATCGCCGTGCTGCCGCTCGAAGCCGCCGTCCATCTCGGCTACGCCCTCGACCGCCGGGCGGCCAAAGCGTCGGCCACGCTGCGGCCCGAACCGTCCGCGCTGATCGGCGGCAGCGCCTGGAGCGGCATCGGCGTCGTGTTCCGCTCGCCGCTGCTGCGCCGCATCGCGCTGTGGATTCTTTTGATGACCTTTGCTTCGACCGTGCTCTACTTCGTGCAATCGCATCTGGTCGGCGAAGCCATCGCCGACCGCGCCGCCCGCCGCGCCTTTCTGGCGCGCATCGACCTGACCGTCAATATCGTCACCATCATCGTCCAGACGCTGTTGACGGCCAGCATTCTCGCCCGTATCGGCGTCGGCGCGACGCTCGCCATCCTGCCCGCCATCGCCGCGCTCGGCTTTGTCGTGCTCGGCAATGTCAGCGCCGCTGGCGCCTTGACCGCCTTGCTGGTGGTGCGCGTCCTCTGCGACAGCAGCCGTCACGCGCTGGCCAAACCGGCGCGCGAAGTTTTGTTTACCCGGCTCTCAAGAGAACAACGCTACAAATCGAAAGCCTTTATCGACGCCGCCGTCTATCGCGGCGGCGATCTCGTCAGCGGCTGGATTTACGCCGGTTTTGCCGCCCTTGGCCTCTCCGCCGCCGCCATTGCGCTGATCGCCGCCCCGGTCGCCGTGCTGTGGGCCGCGCTCGGCTGGCAACTGGGGCGGCTGCCGCGGCGAACGGAAGAATGAGCCAATGAGCGGCCAACGCTGCCCGTGGTGCGAGGCTTTCGACCTCTACCGCCACTACCACGATCACGAATGGGGCGTGCCCAAGCGCGACAGTCAGGCGCTGTTTGAACTGCTGCTGCTCGAAGGCGCGCAGGCGGGCCTGTCGTGGGCGACCATCCTGAAAAAACGCGAAAACTACCGGCGTGCTTTCGATGGCTTCGATGTGCAAAAAGTCGCCGCCTACGACGCGGCCAAAGCCGCCGCCCTGCTGGCCGATACCGGCATTGTCCGCAACCGCGCCAAAATCGCCGCCGCCATCGGCAACGCCCGCGCCACGCTGACCCTGCCGGTGAGCCTCGCTGATTTCCTGTGGCAATTCGTCGATGGTCAGCCGATCACCAACCAGTGGCGCAGCATGTCGGAAGTCCCGGCCCGCACGGCGCAGTCGGACAAGATGAGCAAAGCCCTGCAACAAGCCGGTTTCAAATTCACCGGCAGCACCATCTGCTACGCCCTGATGCAGTCAGCCGGGCTGGTCAACGACCATCTGACCAGTTGCCCGCGTCATGCCGAAATTGCGGGCAGCGGCTGATCCGACAGGCGTCTGGGGTAAACTCAGCCGTTGTAGGATGGGTAGAGCGTAGCGAAACCCATCAATATGACCACCGGCGGAAACGATGGGTTTCGCTGCGCTCTACCCATCCTACGGCCCGGCACAAACAGGAGAAGAAACTTGATCCGCGCCCCCTGGTGGGAACGCTTGCAGGCGCAGTTGCGCCGTGAATGGAATGATCTGACGACGGTCAACCGCAGCGACCGGCGGTGGACGATGCCGTTTTGCGCGGCGCTGGCGAGCGGCTTGCCGCTGTTGGTCGGGGCTTGGTTCGGGCAGATCGGGTTTGGCCTGATTTCGTCGATCGGCGGTCTGGTTTTTCTCTATCTGCCGGAAACGCCGCTGTCGCACCGCATGGTTTCGCTTCTGGCCTCGGCCTTCGCCATGTGCGCCTGCTTCGCCCTGGGGCTGATGAGCCAGTTTCTGCCGGGGCTGCATGTGCTGGTGCTGACCTTCATCGCGGTGCTGGTGTCGATGCTCTGCCGCTTTTATCTGATCGGCCCGCCGGGCAGCCTCTTTTTTGTTCTGGCGGCGGCGATTGGCGTTTATACGCCAGCCGAAGTGCTCGATGTGCCGTTGCGCGTCGGCCTGTTCACGATGGGCTGCCTGCTGGCTTGCCTGATTGCTTTTTTCTACAGCCTCGAAGACCTGCGCCGGCGGCCGCCCAAACCGATTCAGCCCTTGCCGCCCGCCAGTTTTGATTTCGTCATCTTCGATTCCATTGTCATTGGCGCTGCGGTCGGCGTCTCGCTGGCGCTGGCCCAGTTTTTTGCGCTTGAGCGTCCCTACTGGGTGCCGGTCAGTTGTCTGGCGGTGATTCAGAGCCTGTCGCTGCGGGCGGTGTGGAGCAAGCAGTTGCAGCGCATTCTCGGCACCGCGCTCGGCGTCGTCGTGGCCGGGGCGCTGCTGCGCCTGCCGCTCGATGCCTGGAGCATTGCCGCGATGGTGATGCTGCTGGCCTTTATCGTCGAAACCATCATCGTCCGCCACTACGGCCTGGCGATGATTTTTACCACGCCGCTGACCATTTTTCTGGCCGACGCTTCCTATCTCGGCCAGACGCCATCGGCAGGGCTGCTTGAAGCGCGTCTGCTCGACACCGTACTCGGCTCGCTGGTCGGCCTTGTCGGCGGCTTCGGGCTGTACAACCCGCGCTTTCGCCAGGTCGTCGGTCGCCAGATCCGCCGCCTGACGCCAACTCGTCTGCGCGACTGAACACGGGCGCTACCTGCGCCCGCTACGGGCCTCAGGATTGACAGTAATGTTTTTTTTAATTACCGTGAAGAAGGATAAACCTCCACGGAGATTCTCATGGCATCGCTTGCTGTTACGGTCAAGGGGCAGGTCACGCTCAAGCGGGATTTGTTGCAACATCTGGGCATCCAGCCCGGTGAACGGGTCGAACTGGAAAAACTTCCCGGTGGCGAACTGCGGCTGCGGGCTGTTCAGTCCAAGGGCGTGATCGACAACTTCATCGGTCGTCATGCGGGTAAACTGAAAAAGCCGCTGACCATTGACGAAATGAACGAAATCGCCGCCGCCGGTTGGGCTGGACGCCTGGACGAGGGATGAAAATCACCGCCGACACCAATGTGCTCGTCCGCGCCGTTCTGCAAGACGAGCCGCAACAGGCCAAAGTCGCCAGCAAGCTGCTGCGCGAGGCAACATGGATCGCTGTTTCACTGCCTTGCCTGTGCGAACTGGTGTGGGTGCTGCGGCAGGGCGTGAAGCTCTCGAAAGAAGACGTTGCCGCAACAATCCGTGACCTGCTCAATACCGGAAAAGTCGCCATGAACCGGCCTGCCGCCGAGGCCGGGCTGGCTTTGCTCGAAGCGGGCGGCGACTTTGCCGACGGCGTCATGGCCCATGAAGGAAAGTGGCTTGGCGGCGAGGCATTTGCCTCATTCGACAAGAAAGCGGTCGCGCTGCTCACGAAACAAGGCGAATCGACCAAACTGCTCGCCTGAGTTGCCGCGCATTATCGTTTCACCCGCCAACCACCCAGATAAACCGCGCCACCGAGTGTTCGAGCGCCAGTTCGACTTCCTCGGTCAGAATCACGGTCATCGGTTTTTGTTGCAGGACGCGCAAGGGGCGGTTTTCGGCGAGGCCGTAGGCGATCAGTTGTTCGCGTTGCAGGGCGTCGATTTCGCTGCCGAGGCTGGCGAGGCGGACTTCGGCGCCGGGATTGATGAAGGCGAGCGGGAGGCGGACATCGTGGGTATCTGGGGCGGCGTTCATCGTCGATTACCAGAAGGCGCGGAGCGCGATGTTAAAGAGGCCGCCGATGAAGAAGGCGAAGGGGACGATGATGACGACCATGAGGGCGGCGGTTTTGAGGCCGCGTTCCTTGACCATCATCAGGAGGCTGGCAAAGCAGGGGATGAACAGGGTGATGGTAATCATGCCGACGACGGCCTGAATCGGCGACAGCGCGTCGGCCATGACGAACAGGCCGGTAGCGCCGAAGTCGCGGCGGAGAAACCCCATGACGAAGGCGGCGGACGCTTCTTTGGGCAGGCCAAGCCAGCCGGTGACGAGCGGTTCTCCGGCTTTGATGATGGCGGGCAGAACGCCGATCTTGTCGAGCGTGAACATCAGCAAGGTGCCGATCAGAAACAGTGGGATGACCTCGATCAGGTACCACTTGAGGCGGCCCGCCGTTTTTTTGATGACATTGCCGGGCACCGGCAGGCGCATCGGCGGCAGTTCGGTGATGAGCGGAATGCGCCGCCCCGGAATCAGGCGCGAGGCGAGAAAGCCAGCCAGCAGCAGGACGCCGATCATGGCCATGATCCAGACCGCCAGCGCCTTGAAGGAGATACCGCCGAGCATCCCCAGAACGACGCCCAACTGGGCCGAGCAGGGAATCGCCAGGGCCAGCAGAAAAACGGTAATCAGCCGTTCGCGCGGGCTGTGCAGGATGCGCGTGGTCAAGGTCGCCATCGTCACACAGCCCAGCCCCAGCACCATCGGCAGCACGGCCCGGCCATTCAAGCCGATCAGGGCGAACAGGCGGTTGGCGATGACCGACAGGCGCGGCAGGTAGCCGGAATCCTCAAGAATGCCGAAGGCGATGAAAAAGGTCGTGACAATGGGCAGAATCAGCGCCAGCGCGTAGGTCATGCCCATCGTCCACAGCCCGTACTGGCCGACCAGCAACTGACTGAGCCAGCCGTCGCCCAACCAGCCTTCGATCAGGGCGGTGAAGGCGGGGTTGAGGATGCCGTCAAAGAGGTTTTCTTCAAGGAGGCCAACCAGCGTCGTCGCGCCAAAGACGCCGACAAATTCATACACAGCAAAGAGCGCGGCAAAGAGAATCGGGACGCCCCACACGGGATGGACGACGGCCTGGCCGACGCGCTGCGCCAGGAGCGGGCTGCTCTGCACCGTGCGCCGCGTCACGCTGGCGGCCAGCGCGTCGGCGGCGGCGTTGCGCTCGCGGGCAAGGAGCGCCGGCAGGCTGCCGTGGGCGTGCTCGCGGGCCTGCTCATAGGCTTTATCGCGCCGCGCGGCAAGCTCGGCGTAACGCGCGCCGGCCTGTTCCTGCAACCAGTTTTCGACCTCGCTATCGGCGCCGAGGTAGAGAATGGCCAGCCCCCGCGCCGCCAGCGCCGGATGCGGCGCGATGGCGGTGATGGCGGCGGCGACGGCTGCAATGTCGGCCTCGATTTCCGGGTCGTAACGCAGCATCGGCGCGGGCACGGTGGCGCGGGCGATGCTGGCGGTGAGTTCCTGGATGCCCTCGCCGCCGGTCGCTACCGTCGGCAGCACCGGCATCGCCAGTCCTTCCGCCAGGCTTTTGACATCGACGGTGACGCAACGGGCGCTGGCTTCATCGGCCATATTGAGCGCCAGCACCATCGGCACGCCGAGATCGGCGAGCAAGGCCGTCAAGGTCAGCGTTCGCCGCGGGTTTTTGGCGTCGCCGACCTGAATCAGACAGCGGCTCGGCTCATTCAACAGCGCCCGCATCGTCGCCCGCTCATCATCGCTGCGCGACGGCAGCGACAAAACGCCCGGCGTATCGAGCAGCGACGCCGCGTCATCAAAGCGGGCGCTGGCCCGCGTCACCTCGACCGTCGTCCCCGGATAGTTGGAAACATTGACGTAAGCGCCCGTCAGCCGGTGAAACAAGACCGATTTACCGACGTTGGGATGGCCGATCAAAAGGCAGGTGGCGGCGGGCGGCAGGGCGGGAGCAGGGGCAGTCACATCGTTTCCGGGCAGCGCAATTGATCCGGCAGTTTACACGAGCGGCTGGCCGATGCGGCACAGCGGCATTCAGGCGTGGCGCGTTTTTGATTCAGGCGCGCACACATTGAAATACCGTTCGCCCTGAGCGCAGTCGAAGGGCGGTGCGGAGAGAGGGGGCAGAGGCTTGAACCGGGCTTCGACTTGGCTCAGCCCGAACGGAAAGGGTAAGGATTTGAGCGAAAACCGCTCTGGAACAGACAGGCAAACAGCACCGCCCGCCGGGACTCACTCCTCCCCGAATTGCCAGATTTGCTCGGCGTCGAGTTGCAGGCGATAGCGTTGTTCCAGCGCCTCAAGCTGGTTGCCGCGGGCGGCGACGTGCGCTTCGTGGGCCTGGCGCAAGGCGCTCTGCCAGTCGTGGAGGCTGCCTTCGCCCAACTGGTAAGCCTGCCCCGCCATCCTGGCCGCCTGCTCCAGTTCTTTTGCCGCTCGGTGGCTGACTTGCCAGGCGGCATACGCCGAACGGGCGGCATGGGTGACGGTGGCGGTGTTGAGGTCGATTTGCCGGATCAGCGCGGCTTCGCGGTAGCGGGCGGCGGCTGCTGCTGCTGCCGCGCTCCGCTCGGCTGCCTGGCGCGCGCCGCCAGGCAGGGGAATCCTGACGAAGGCGCCGACCACCTGTTCTTCGCCGCCGCGCTCGCTGGAAAAAGCCAGACCGACGCTGGGGTCGGGGCGGCGTTCCTGGCGTTGGCGCATGGCGGCGAGTTCGGCCAGGCGGGTTTGCTGGCGGGCCAGGGCAAGTTCATGGCTGTGTTCGGCGACGGCGGCCAGCCATTCCTCATCGCTACCAGCCAGCGCCGGCGGCTCGCCGATGGCGTCCGGTTCGACCCGCGCCAGGGCCGGATAGCGACGGCGCAGGGTTGCGTGCGCCGCCTCTCGCTGCGCGGCGGCCTGGACGGCCTGGGCCTCGGCTTGAGCCAGCGCCGCCTCGGCCTGGACGCTATCTCGCCGCGCCGCGTCGCCCAGTTGCAGCCGCCGGTTGATCGTGCGCGTCTGACGTTCGATCAATTCAACCTGCGCCGCCCATTCCTCGGCGTTGGCGCTTGCCTTGAGCCAGGCGAACCAGGATTTGAGCAAATCCCGCTTGGTTTCATGGATCGTGTCGCCGAACGCGGTTTTTGCCCGGATGATGCCGCTGGCGCCGATCTCGGCGTCGGTGGCGGCCTTGTCCGGCAGGCGCAATGGCCGTTCGAGCGTGAGGTTCCATTCCTTGAAATTCTCATTGACGCTGCCGGGCGGTCTGGTTCGCCGCTGCTGACCGCCAATGCTCAGGTTCCACTCGTATTCGCCCGCTGTCAGACGGTCGCGGTTGGCGGTTTCCCGATCCACTTCGCTGGCCGCCGCCAGGGTGTCGGGATGGTCTTGCAGCGCCAGCCGGACGATCTCGTCCGGCGGCAGGCCCGGCAGCGGTTCGGCCAGGGCGAGGCCGCTCCAGAGCGCGAGCAGGACGATGGGCCAGGGTTTCATAGCGGCCCCATGTCGATGATCGGCGTCAGCCAGAAATAGATGTTGGCGCGCGGCAGGGTTTGCCTGATGAGGGCGATGATTTCCCGCATCGCGGTTTCGCTGCCGACCGAGCGGATCACCGTGCGCCGTGCATGACCGTCGACCAGTTCGCCGACCTCGACCAGTTCGACGGTTGCGCCGCGGCCCTCGGCATGGGTGGTGGTAAAGCCGCTGACGAGATCCGGGCGCGACAACAGCAGATCCTTCATGCTCTGGGCCAGATCGTCCGGCATGACCAGGGTCAGCAAGACATTACGCATCGCTTGTTTCCTTCAGCGAAAAGCCGGGAATGGCGCCGAAACGGCGAAAGAGGATGGGCAGCAGCACCAGCGTCAGCGCGGTCGAGGTGACGAGGCCGCCGATGACGACGATGGCCAGTGGCCGTTGCACTTCCGAACCGGGGCCGCTGGCGAACAGCAGCGGCGCCAGACCGAAGGTGGCGATCGAGGCGGTCATCATCACCGGGCGCAGACGCCGCCGGGCGCCTTCGGCGACGGCCTCGGCAACGGTGTGACCGTGCGCCAGCAACTGGTTGAAATAGGCAACCATGACGACGCCGTTGAGAACGGCGATGCCGAGCAGCGCGATGAAACCGACGGAGGCCGGGACGGACAGGTATTCGCCGGTCAACAGCAAGGCGAAGATGCCGCCGATCAGGGCGAAGGGAATGTTGGAGAGAACCAGCAGTGCCTGGCGGACGGAGCCGAAGGTCGAGAACAGGATGAAGAAGATCAGCGCCAGCGCCACCGGCACCACCACCATCAGGCGGGCCGCCGCCCGCTGCTGGTTCTCGAACTGACCGCCCCAGGCCAGGCGGTAACCCGGCGGCAGGTCGACGTCTTGCGCCACCCGCGCCTTGGCCTCGTCGACGAAACCGACCAGATCGCGGTCGCGGACATTGGACTGAACCACCACGTAACGCTGCGCATTCTCGCGGTCGACCTTGACCGGGCCATCGACCCGCTCGATGCGGGCGATTTCGGCCAGCGGCACGCTGCCGCCGCCGGGGAGCGAAAGCGGCAGCCCGGCAAAATCGGCGGGCGAGGCCCGCAGCCCTTCCGGCCCGCGCAGGACGAGGGGAATCCGCCGCTCGTCCTCGATCACGACGCCGATGGCGCGTCCTTCGAGCAGGGTTTTCAGGTCGTTCTGGATGGTGTCGACATGGAGGCCGACCCGCCCGGCGGCGAGGCGGTCAATCGAGAGTTTCAGGTATTGCACGCCGTCGTTCTGCAGGGTGAAGGTATCCTCGGCGCCGCGAATCTTCTTGATCGACTGTTCGATTTCACCGGCCAGCCGGTTCAACTGCGCGAGATCGGGGCCGTAGATTTTGATCGCCAGATCGCCGCGCACCCCGGTCAGCATTTCCGAGACGCGCATTTCGATCGGCTGGGTGAAGGAATAGACGATGCCGGGGAAATCGGCCATCACCGCCCGCAACTGGTCGGCCAGCCAGGCCGGGTCGGCATTGCGCCATTCGTCGCGCGGCTTCAGGACCATGAAGGTATCGGTCTGGTTGAGGCCCATCGGGTCGAGGCCGAGTTCGTCAGCCCCGGCCCGGGCGACGATTGCCTTGACTTCCGGGACCTTGCCGAGGATCGCCTGCTGCACGCGGCTGTCGAGTTCGACGCTCTGGGTGAGGCTGATCGAGGGCAGTTTTTCCAGTTGCATGATGAGGTCGCCTTCATCCATCGTCGGCATGAAGCTCTTGCCCAGGGCCAGAAAGGCGACGACGGCGGCGAGCAAGGCGGTGGCGGCGGCGATCAGATAGTAGCGGCTGTGGGCAAGCGCCGAGGTCAGAATCCGGTCGTAGAGCGCCGTCAGCGTGCGCACCAGCCACGGCTCATGGTGCCCGCCGCGGCGGATCAGCCAGGAGGCCAGCACCGGCGTCACGGTCAGCGACAAGAGGAGGGAGGACGACAAGGCAAAGACGATGGTCATCGCCACCGGGCCGAACATTTTGCCCTCCAGCCCTTGCAGGGTGAGCAGCGGCAGAAAGACGATGATGATGATGGCGATGCCTGAGGTCACCGGCATCGCCACTTCCCGCGCGGCGCGGGAGATGAGGTGCAGGGTCGGCAGATTTTTCGGGGCGGCGGCGAGCTGGCTCTCGATGTTTTCGACCATGACGACCGCCGCGTCGACCAGCATGCCGATGGCGATGGCCAGGCCGCCCAGGCTCATCAGGTTGGCTGACAGCCCGAACAGACGCATCAGGATGAAGGTGGCCAGCGCCGACAAAGGCAGGATCAGGGCGACGACCAGCGCCGCCCGCAGATTGCCGAGAAAAGCCAGAAGCAGCAGGACAACGAGGACGATGGCCTCGAACAGGGCCTTGGAAACCGTGCTCACCGCCCGCTCGACCAGCATCCCGCGATCATAGAAAGGCTCGATGCGCACGCCCTCCGGCAAACTGGGGGCGATCTCGGCCAGGCGCTTTTTGACGCCATTGACGACCGTTCGGGCATTGGCCCCGCGCAGACCGAGAACCAGTCCCTGCACCGCTTCGCCCTCGCCGTTGCGGGTCACCGCGCCATAGCGGGTCAAGGCGCCGTCGTGCACGTCGGCCACGTCGCCGATGCGGACGACCGTCTCGCCGTTGTTGCGGATGACGATGGCGCGCACGTCGTCGAGCGTGGCGATGGCGCCCTCGGCGCGGACCAGCAGCGCCTCCTCGCCGTCGCTCAAAAGACCGGCGCCGTCGTTGCGGTTATTCGCCGCCAGCGCCGCCGCCAGATCGCTCAGCGCCAGGCCGCGAGCAGCCAGCAGGCGCGGATTGGGCGTCACCTCAAAGGTGCGCACCCGGCCACCGAGGCTATTGACCTCGGCGACGCCGGGCAGGGTTCGCAGTTGCGGCCGGATCACCCATTCGAGCAGGGCGCGTTTTTCGTCCAGCGGCAAATCGCCCTCCACCGTGAACATGAACATCTCGCCCAGCGGCGTGGTGATCGGCGCCAGACCGCCGCTGATGCCGGGCGGCAGCTTGTCCATCGCCGCCGCCAGGCGTTCGCCGACCTGCTGGCGCGCCCAGTAAATATCGGTACCCTCGGCGAAATCGAGGGTGATGTCGGTCAGCGCGTATTTCGACATCGAACGCAACAGGCGCTGCTGCGGAATGCCCAGCAATTCCTGCTCGACCGGCGCCGCCAGGCGGGATTCCACCTCCTCCGGCGTCATCCCCGGCGCTTTCAGGATGATTTTGACCTGGGTCGTCGACACATCGGGAAAAGCGTCGATCGGCAGGCCGAGAAAAGCCTGAACGCCCGCCCCGGCCAGCGCCGCCGTCAATACCAGAACGAGCAGGCGCTGGGTCAGCGAAAAGCGGATCAGGCGACCAAGCATCAAGGCGCTCCGGCTGCGCCAAGCAATGCCTTGAGGCCGGAAGCGCCCTTGACCACCACCTGTTCATCGGCGGCCAACCCATCGACCCGGATCGTGTCGCCGCCCTTGCTGACGATGCGGACAGGCCGCGCGGTAAAACGGCCGGGCCTGTCGCCGAGAACGAAAACCAGCGTCGCTCCGGCATGGCGGACGACAGCCGCCGTCGGCACCGTAATGCCCTGGCCGGTCGGGTTGTCGAATTCGACTTCGAGCATCTGGCCGATAATCAGCAACTCGGCGCCGACGGTGATTTCGCCGCGCACCAGAACGCCGTTGCTGAGCGGATCGACGGAACGCCCGACGGTGACGATTTTGCCGCCCACCGGCGGATCGACGACCCGGAGCGGCATACCGGGCCGCAAGGCGGCGGCCAGCGGCAGCGGCGCCTGGATGTCGAGCCAGAGCGGCGACAGGCTGGCCAGCCGGTAGATCGGCGTGGCGGCTTCGACACGCTGCCCCAGCTGCGCCCCCTGTTCGAGAATGACGCCGTCGATCGGCGCGGTCAGGGCGAGGGCTTCCCCGACCTTGCCGCGTCCGCCGCCCATCAATTCCAGACTGTGACGGCGTTCATCATGCTGGGCCAAGGCCTGGCTCGCCGCCGCCCGCGTTTCACGCAGGCGCGACTCGGCGATCAAGCCTTCGGCGAAAAGCCGCTCATCCCGCTGCAAATTCTGCCGCCACAGGGTCGCCTGCGCCGCCGACTGCTGGACATCGCGCTGCAACTCAAGCGCCTGCGGACTGCTCAAGCGGGCAATGACCTGTCCGCGCCGGACCGATTCCCCCGGCACCACCGCCAGCATCTCGACCAACCCGGCGACCGGCGCCGCCAGTACGCGCATCTGCGCTGGCGGCGCAATCACGCGGGCTGGCAAGCGGCTGCTGGCGGCAGCCATGCTCCCTGCCAGGCGCGTCTCGATACCAAGCGCCTGCTGCTGCGCCAGCGGCAAATCGAACGAAAGCGGCGCGGCGCTCGCAGCGCCGCCCGCCAGCAGCAAAAAGGCGAAAAACAAGAAACTGGGGCGGCTCATGCCTCTCCTCGGAACGTAGAATGACCCGAAAAAAACGCCGGATTCCATGTCCCGGCAGCAGGCAATTTATCCCGATGCAGATTAACCCAGCGTTAACACGCTGTGATTGATCGCGCGCCGGGCGCTTACCAAAGGGCGCGATTCAAACTGACGCGCGATGCTGCCCTTTCTCCCCTTGTATCTTCTTTTTCATGTAGTTTGGAAGATGTTTTCGGGAAGATGTCCGTAGCCTGTATTCCCTCTGGAGGGCAGAGATGTACCCCGTGGGAGAGCGTATTGCG
>JAITMS010000013.1 GCA_031277255.1 Azonexus sp. | reverse complement strand
ACCGTGAAACAGTCGAGCGCCAATGATAGTGAGCCAACCGCTCGCGAAAGTAGGTCACCGCCAGGCTCCTTACCCCAACAAAACCCCCGCTCAATCAAAACAGCGGGGGTTTTTGGCTTCTGGGGAACGATATTAGGCTGTATTGTGGATTACAATACAAAGCATCGTTTTTAGCGAGACTTGAAATGCAGATAACAGCCCAACGCAAGGAGCATCCGTTGTCAATGCGGCTGCTGGATGTTGATATTGCCATCATTGACCGCGCCGCCCGGCTGCGCGGACGTTCCCGCACGGATTTCGTGCGGGATGCGGCAGTGTGCGCCGCCGAGGAGGTGTTGATGGCAACAACGCCGCTCCGTATGAGCGCGGAAGGATTTGAGGCATTCATGTCTGCCGTATCCGGCCCCGCGGAGGCCGTTCCGGAAATGACAGAACTGTTGAGTCGGGTAGCGCCTTGGGATACCGGTACGGCAAGCGGTAACTGATGGCAATTTCCAGTCCGGAGCCGCTAACGGCGGGGCATGATGTGTCCGCTTTCTCCTGCGGCAAGCCCGCGCTTGACCGTTGGCTGCAAACGCGGGCGCTCGCCAATCAGGAAAAAGGCTTTACTGTCGTCATGGTCGTTCATGAGGGTGGTCGGGTGATTGCTTATTACGGACTGGCGCCGACCTCGATCATTCCGGCGCGGCTGCCTCGTTCGATTCGCACCGGCCAGCCGCCCGATCCCGTTCCTTGCCTGCTGCTTGGACAACTGGCCACGGATCAGGGCTGGGCAGGCAAGGGTATCGGCGTCGGCCTGCTCAAGCACGCGCTGCACCGTTGTGTGGCGGCGTCACGGCTCATTGGCGGACGCGCTTTGCTGGTCAATGCGGTGGATGAGGATGCCGCGACTTTTTGGCGGCGGTGGGGATTTCGCCCTGCCAAGGACGATCCGCTCATCCTGTTCCGGTCGATTGCCGATATCGCAGCGTCCCTCAAATCAATTCCAACAGAACCAGGCTGACCTGCTGCGTGGCAAAGCTTCAATGAGGGGTTGAAATCAGGGATGGCAGCCCCATTTGGCAACTCTGTCTTTTTCAAATCGGGAGTTTCCAGCATGACCGAATCCGCTACCGTCAACCGCGAGACGCTTGGCTTCCAGACGGAAGTCAAGCAGTTGTTGCAATTGATGATTCATTCCTTGTACAGCAACAAGGAAATCTTTTTGCGCGAGTTGATTTCCAATGCTTCCGACGCCTGCGACAAGCTGCGTTTCGAGGCGCTGAACAATGCCGCGCTGTATGGTGACGACAGCGATCTGAAAATCCGCGTCGCTTTTGACAAGGCGGCGCGGACGATCACCGTTTCCGACAACGGCGTCGGCCTGTCGCGTGACGAGGCGATTACCCATCTGGGCACCATTGCCAAGTCGGGCACGCGGGAGTTTTTCTCGGCCCTGACCGGCGACCAGGCCAAGGACGCGCATCTGATCGGTCAGTTTGGCGTTGGTTTTTATTCTTCCTTCATCGTTGCCGACAAGGTCACGGTGATTTCCCGCCGCGCTGGCGTTGAGGCTGACCAAGCGGTGAAGTGGGAGTCGGCCGGCGAGGGCGAGTACAGTGTCGAGGCGGTCGACAAGGCCAGCCGTGGCACCGACGTGATCCTGCATCTGCGTGAAGGCGAGGATGATTTTCTCAACGCCTGGCAGCTCAAATCCATCATCCGCAAATACTCCGACCACATCACCCTGCCGATCGTGATGCAGAAGGAGGAGTGGGACAAGGACAAGGGCGAGCAGGTGATGACCGACGAGGACGAAACGGTCAACCAGGCCAGCGCCTTGTGGACGCGCGGCAAGTCGGAGATCAGCGACGAGCAGTACCAGGAGTTCTACAAGCACGTCGCCCACGATTTCGAGGATCCGCTGTGCTGGACGCACGCCCGCGTCGAGGGCAAGCAGGAATACACGCAACTCTTGTACATTCCAGCGCGCGCCCCGTTCGATCTGTGGGATCGCAACGCCCGCCACGGCATCAAGCTCTATGTCCGCCGCGTTTTCATCATGGACGACGCTGAGCAACTGATGCCGCTCTATCTGCGCTTTGTGCGCGGCGTCGTCGATTCCGCCGATCTGCCGCTCAATGTCTCGCGCGAAATCCTGCAACAGAGCAAGGACATCGACACCATCCGCAGCGGCTGCGCGCGCAAGGTGCTGGCCATGCTCGAAGGTCTGGCCAGTAGCGACGAGGCGGCGGACAAGGAGAAATACGCCAGATTCTGGGCGGCCTTTGGCGCGGTGTTGAAAGAAGGCATCGGCGAGGATTTCGCCAACAAGGACAAGATTGCCGGTCTGTTGCGCTTTGCCTCGACCCACGGCGATGGCGACCAACAGATCGTCGCCCTGGCCGACTACATCGGCCGCATGAAGGACGGCCAGGAGAAGATTTATTACGTCACCGCCGACAGCTTCAATGCCGCCAGAAACAGCCCGCATCTGGAAATTTTCAAGAAAAAGGGCATTGAGGTGCTGCTGCTCTCCGACCGCGTCGACGAATGGGTGGTCGGCCATCTCACCGAATTTGACGGCAAACCCCTGCAATCCGTCGCCAAGGGCGGCCTCGACCTCGGCAAGCTGGAAGACGAAGCCGAGAAAGCGGAAGCCGAAAAGGCCGCTGGCGAATACAAGGAACTGCTGGAAAAGGTCAAAACCGCGCTCGGCGACAAGGTCAAGGACGTGCGCATCACCCACCGCCTGACCGATTCGCCGTCCTGCCTGGTTGCCGACGAGCACGACCCCTCCGGCAATCTCGCCCGTCTCCTGAAGGCCGCCGGGCAGAAAGCGCCGGAGGTCAAGCCGATTCTTGAAATCAACCCGCAACACCCGGCAGTACTGCGCTTGAAGTACGAGGAAGCCCGTTTCGCCGACTGGGCGGCCTTGTTGTTCGAGCAGGCGCAACTCGCTGAAGGCGGCCAGCTTGATGATCCGGCGGGTTTCGTCCGGCGCATCAATGATCTGATGCTGGCCTTGTCGGGCAAATAGGGAAGGAAGAAAGTTAGAGCGGTTTTCGCTCAAATTCTTACACCACCGTTCGCCCTGAGCTTGTCCCTTCGACAGGCTCAGGACAGGCGAAGGACGGTGCGGAGAGAGGATACGGAGGCTTGAACCGGGCTTCGACAGGCTCAGCCCGAACGGATGGTGGGGTTTCCTGTGCCCCACCATCGACTTGTAATCCAAGAGAGGTGGTGGCCCCGTTTTTTCATGCAGCCGGAAGATTTGCAAAAACTGGTCGACTGGCGGATGCCCTTCGGCAAATACAAGGGCCGCCTGCTTGCCGACCTGCCCGGCTACTACCTCGGCTGGTTCGCCCGCGCCGGTTTTCCCAAGGGCGAACTGGGCCGTCTGCTGGCCTTGATGTACGAACTCGACCACAACGCCCTGAAAGGGCTGCTCGAACCTTTGCGGCGGCGCTGACGGGGCTGTGGGGCCGCGTGCTATATTGCCGCCGATGAATCAAAAACCCGTAAGCGAGCATCGCCTGACTCTGGCCGAAGTGCTGTCAATGCTGGTCGAAGATGGCCTGGCGGCGGCGGCGATGGTCGAGGCCCTGAAGCATGAGCGGCGGCGGCAGGGCGACAAGACCCATCCGCTGATCGTCATCGCCGGTCAGCAATGGCGCTCGCTCCAGACGCCCGCCCGCGTCCTCGGCCTTGAAGTCCTGACCGAATGGCTGGCTGGCCGCTGCGGCCTTGATTACCTGCATATCGACCCCCTCAAAATCGACTTCACCGGCGTTGCCGACATCATGTCCAGCGCCTATGCCGCCCGTTTCGGCATTCTGCCGGTGCGGGTGACGACGCGCGAAGTGGTGGTCGCCACCGCCGAACCCTTCATCCGCGAATGGGTCGATGAACTGCGGCACGTTCTGCGCAAGGAAGTCCGCCGGGTGCTGGCCAACCCGGAGGACATCAGCCGTTATCTGGTCGAATTTTTCAACCTCGCCAAGTCGGTCAAAAAAGCCTCGGCGCGGGGCGAAACGGCGGTTGGTCTGGCCAGCCTTGAGCAACTGGTCGATCTCGGGCGCAGCAATCGCCCGCTCGACGCCAACGACCAGCACATCGTCCATATCGTCGATTGGCTCTGGCAATACGCTTTCGAGCAGCGGGCCTCCGACATTCACATCGAGCCACGGCGCGAGATGGGCATCGTGCGTTTTCGCATTGATGGCGTTTTGCATCAGGTCTATCAGATTCCGATGGCGGTGATGAACGCCATGACCAGCCGCATCAAACTCTTGGGGCGCATGGATGTGATCGAAAAGCGCCGCCCGCAGGATGGCCGCATCAAAACGCGGACGCCGGGCGGTCAGGAAGTCGAACTGCGCCTCTCGACGCTGCCGACCGCCTTTGGCGAAAAACTGGTGATGCGCATCTTCGACCCCGAAGTGCTGGTCCGCGACTTCCGCGCCCTCGGCTTTGCCGATGACGACCAGAGCCGCTGGGCACGGATGACGGCTGCGCCGAATGGCATCATCCTCGTCACCGGCCCGACCGGTTCGGGCAAAACGACCACGCTCTATACCACCCTGAAACAGTTGGCGACGCCGGAAGTCAATGTCTGCACCATCGAAGACCCGATCGAGATGGTCGAAGCCTCGTTCAATCAGATGCAGGTTCAGCACAGCATCGACTTGGGCTTTGCCGATGGCGTGCGGGCGCTCATGCGGCAAGACCCGGACATCATCATGATTGGCGAAATCCGCGATCTGGAAACGGCGGAAATGGCCGTCCAGGCCGCCTTGACCGGCCATCTGGTGTTGTCCACCCTGCATACCAACGATGCGCCATCGGCCATCACCCGGCTGCTCGATCTTGGCGTTCCGGCCTATCTCATCAACTCGACCCTGCTTGGCGTCATGGCCCAGCGCCTCATTCGCACCCTCTGCCCGCAGTGCAAAAAAGCCGCGCCGCTCAGTGACGAGCAGCGGGCCGCCTGGCAGGGGCTGGTTGCGCCGTGGCGGGCGAATGAACCGCCGCAATTGTGGCAGCCGGTCGGCTGCCTCGATTGCCGGATGACCGGCTACGCCGGGCGCGTCGGCATTTACGAAATCCTGCTCAACTCAGTCGATGTGCGCAAACTGATGACGCCGCAAATGGACATCGCCCGCTTGCGTGACCAGAGCTACCGCGAAGGCATGAAACCCCTGCGCCTCTCCGGCGCGCTGAAAGCGGCCCAAGGTTTGACCTCGCTCGAAGAAATCATCAAGGTCGCGCCGCCGGGGGATGAGGGCTGAGGCTTGGCTGATTCTCACCGCATCTACAGGAGGTTCTGGTCAAGCTGGATATTGCGGGGGGGAGGGGTGCGCTGACGACCGATGGCTTGCCTGATCGCTGGCGGCACCAGCGCGTCGCCGGGCTGATCGGTATCGACCAGATCGGCGATGAAGGCGGGGCGGTGGAAGAAGAAGCCCTGAGCGGCGAGGAGGCCGCTGTTGTCGAGCAGCCAGGCGAGTTCGTCCTTGGTTTCGATGCCTTCGGCGATCAGACGAATGCCGAAGGTGCGGCCAAGCGACTCGATGGCGTGGAGGATGGATTGCTGGTGTGGCCGCGACTGAATGTGGGTGATGAAGGAACGGTCGATCTTGATTTCATCGACAGTCAGTTCGGCGAGCATCGACAGTGATGAATAGCCGGTGCCGAAATCGTCGATGGCGATGCCGATGCCCGTATCGCGCAGGAGCGGCAGGATGTGGTTGCGGAAGTTGTCGGCCCGGAGGAGAGATTCCTCGGTCAATTCGAGGGTGAAGTTGCGCCCCCGCCCCGATTGGGTGATCCGCCCGATCAGGGCTTTCATGAAGCCGGGGCGCGACGCCTGGGCGGCGGAGACGTTGAAGCTGTACAGCATGTTTTCGCCGAAACGCTGGTCGAGGCGCGGCAGGGCCGACAAGAGTTCTTCCAGTTGCAGCAGGGCGATACCGTCAAGCAGACCCAGATCGCTGGCGATCGGCAGAAATGTGCCCGGCAGGCGGACGTTGCCATCGGCATCGACCCAGCGCAGCAGGGTTTCAAAGCCGAAGACCCGGCCACTGCGGATGGCGACCTTGGCCTGGAGGGCGCAGCGGAACATCCGGGCATTGAAGGCGGCGCGCAGTTGTTGTTCGAGACGCAGCCGCTCGGACATCGAGCGGCCCAGAGCGCGGTTGAAGAAGCCGACGGTACCCTTGGCCGTCAGCTTGGTTCGGTACATGGCGGTGTCGGCGTTGCGGCGCAGCGTTTCATAGTCGCGCCCGTGAGCCGGATAGAGGGCGACGCCGATCGAGCCTGAGGCCTTGACTTGTACGCCGTTGAGATCGAAAGGCTGTTTGAGGAGGTCGCTGATGCGCTCGATCATGGAGACGATCTTGTTTTTTTCATCGAAGGGATCGAGCACCAGAACGAACTCGTCGCCGCTGATGCGGCCAAGAATGTCATCGCCGCGGATCTGTGTGCGCACGCGGTCGGCGATGCCGCGCAGCAGCGCGTCGCCGGTTGTATGACCATAAACATCGTTGACCCGTTTGAAATCGTCCAGATCAATGAAGGCCAGCGCGAATTTATCGCCGGGCCGTTTTTGCGTCAGGCGTTCGGCCACCAGTTCCTGAATGTAGGCGCGATTGGGCAGCCCCGTGAGTTGGTCGTGATTGGCGCGGTAGGCGAGCGCCCGCTGGCTGTCGGTGAGTTGGTCGGTCAGTTGCTTGAGACGCTGGCTTTCGACTTCGCTGTGCTGGGCGCTGCGCGCCGCCAACGCGTGCGAGGCGAGCAGGGAAAATTTGTGGGCCAGCGCCATGTGCGAACGATCAAAGCCCGGCAGGCCGCTTTTGCGCAACAGCAGCAGCAGGCCGCGCCGGTTGTGCTGGTGGGTGAGCGGCAGGTAGAGCGCCGGTTGTTCCTGATTGGCGTGGAGATCGCCGGAAATCATGCAAGCGCCGAGATCATGGCCGCCCAGCGTGGCGACGACACGGCCATTGAGCGCCTTTTGCAGCCGCGCGTCCGGTTGCCAGAGCGAGCCGACCAGCGTCGTGTCACTGGCGGCGATGCATTTCATCACCTGATCGTCACTGTCGGCGTGGGCCAGCACGATCACCAGTATGGCGTCGAACATTGGCAAGAGCACCTCGAACACGCTGGCAAAAGGGTCGTCTTTGTCGCCGACGGTGAGCAAGGAATCAAGGGCGTCGAGCAGGGTGCGAGAATGCACTGCGTCCTGACGCAGCGTGTCCAGTTCGCGCTTCATCAGGGCGATGGTTTCCCGCAGTTCCTCGGAATCAGCCATGCCTTTAGCGTCCGAAAGCAACGACCGAAATCATCAGGTTGCCGTGGGTGTTGTAACCCAGCATCTGCCCCTGTTCGCCAAAGGTGAAGCAGCCGACAAAGGGCATACCGGCAAAACTTTCGCTGAGCGCCATCGTCACCTGATCGATTTTCTGCTCGCCAATCGCCAGCCGGTTGCCGTGGCAATAGGAAACCAGACCGCCGGCAAAATTTTTCGCGCCGCCCGGTAGCCCCGCCACCGCCAACGCCGCCGCTTTACCGGCGCGCTCGACCAGGCGCTCCGGGTCGCCGCGCATGCTGAACACGCGAACGCCTTCCTTGATATTGGCAAAGGTGGAGAGCGCGCCGTTTTCAAGGAGACGGTTGGGGTGGATCACGAGATACTGCGTGATGCCACCGATTTTTCCGGCGTCGATGCCGAGCGGGCACATCGTCGTATCGGCCGCAAGGCTGTCGCCGATTTGCTTGTGGTCGAGCGCGCCGCCGAGCCAGTGGTTGTAGACAGCCGCCGCCGGTTCGCCGTCGATGGTCAGGATGGCGCGACCGTAGTTCGACGTACCTGCTGATTCAGCGCCGACCTCGCTGGTACGGGCGGGGTCGGTAAGGTCGGCGTTGGCGATTTGGGTGATGACGCCGCTCTGGCCGGTTGGCTCGTAGCCGCCCTGAAAGGCGATGCTGACCTCGCCAGAGGGAAAGAGCGCGCCGACCGCCACGCCATTCTTCATATACCCTTCCGGCCCCAGTTGCCGCCAGCGGCCTGCGATTCCCCGATCAGCCGCAGTGCCGCCGATAATCGGGCAGCGGTCGCCGACGATGCGGTGCAGACCGGCGATCACTTCTTCCTCATGTCCCGGCGCCTGATAGAGCCAGATCAGCGCGGGCAATTCGCCGACGCAACCGGCCTGCTCCAGCGCCAGGCGCAAGGCGCGCTCGGCGGCGCTGGCGGCGTCGCCAGCGAATTCGACGAGGCCGACGCCATATTCCCCGTCGGGGTCGGCGATGAGGAAGATGCTGATCGAGGCGTCCCCGCTCATGCCCTTGTCCGTCATCGTGCCGCGATAGGAGGTGCCGCCCAGCACGGGAACGCCGGGAAAGCGAGCGGCCAGAAAATCATGGATCAACTGGTCGTCATGGATTTCGTCATAAAAAACACAGAGAAAATCAGCGGCGACATCGAGAGCCGCCGCTTCCTGCTCCAAGGCGTGTAGCGCAGTGACCGTATCAGTCGCGCAGGCGCTGATTGAATGGACCGAAACCATCGTCTCCCCTTTGTTGGATTATGCCGTTGGTCAATCATCACGCCGGATAGCCGGAACAATGCGCCAACACGCTTATTCTACTCTGTCATCATCTCGCATCAAGCACCTGTGTATGCCGTAGTCACCATGCCATCGGGATTTGCGGCGCTCACCCGCGGTTTGCGCGGCGGCGCCTGGCATAAGCGGTCGTCCTCAAGCCCGCACGGGCCGTTTCGCCAGCTTCCGCTGCAAGGTGCGGCGGTGCATTTTGAGGGCGCGGGCGGTGGCCGAGATGTTGCCGTCGTGTTCGCTCAAGACGCGCTGGATGTGTTCCCATTCCAGACGGTCGACCGAGAGCGGCGCGTCCGGCGGCGGCAGGGTGAAATCCGGGTCGCCGTCGGCGAAGGCGGCAAGGATGGCCTCGATGTCGACCGGCTTGGCGAGATACTGAACCGCGCCCAGCTTGACCGCATCGACGGCGGTGGCGATGCTGGCGTAGCCGGTCAGGACGACGATGCGGCAGGCTGGCTCAAGCGCCAGCAGTTGGGGAATCAGCGCGAGGCCGGAAGCGCCAGCCAGATTGAGATCAAGAATGACGCGGGCGGGCTGTGTCGCGCCGGTCAGTTCAAGCGCCGCCGCCGCCGTCAACGCGCCGCGCGCCGGGAAGCCGCGCCGCTCCAGCGTGCGGACGAGAATGGCGTTGAAACTGGGGTCGTCGTCGATGACGAGGGTGAGGTCATTCATGGGCGATGATTTCATTCTCAGACAAACCTCCCCTTGTAGGAGAGGGGTTGGGGAGAGGGGTGGCCGCCGTGAGGCGGCTTGACGGCGTGTTTTTCGGGGGCGGAGGCTGTCCCTCTTTCCCTCTCCCACAAGGGGAGAGGGACGATCAGGTCGTGGTGGTTGTGAAGCTTCCATCTTGTAAAAAATAAACCCAAACCACGTTACCCGCCCAGCGTCAGCATCAGTTCCCCCTGGGCGTTGTGCGGTTTGTTGCGGGCGTTGCGGCGGCGCTGGTAGATGCCTTGGGCGTTCATTTCCCAGCCTTGCTGGTTGTCGGCGAGGTAGAGTTTCAAGCCTTCGTTGATGACGCGCCGTTTGAGCTTGGGGTCGAGGATGGGGAAGGCCAGTTCGATGCGTTTGAAGAAATTGCGCTCCATCCAGTCGGCGGAGGAGAGGTAGACGCGCTCCTCGCCGCCAGCGAGGAAGTAGAAAATCCGGTGGTGTTCAAGAAAGCGGCCAATGATCGAGCGCACCCGGATGTTTTCCGAAAGACCGGCAATGCCGGGACGTAGCGCGCAGACGCCGCGGACGATGAGGTCGATTTCGACGCCAGCCCCGGAGGCTTCGTAAAGGGCGTTGATGACTTCCGGTTCGAGCAGCGAGTTCATTTTGGCGATGATGCGGCCCTTGCCGCCAGCGCGGGCGGTTTCGGTTTCCAGGGCGATTGCCTTGACGACATTGGGTTGCAGGGTAAAAGGCGCTTGCCACAGGCATTTGAGGGCGCGCGCCTTGCCCAGTCCGGTGAGTTGTTTGAAGACTTCGCTGACATCCTGGGTGATTTCTTCATTGGCCGTCATCAGGCCGAAATCGGTGTACAGGCGGGCGGTGCGCGGGTGGTAGTTGCCGGTGCCAAGGTGGGCGTAGCTTTTGAGCGCGTCTTCTTCGCGGCGGACGATGAGGAGCGCCTTGGCGTGCGTCTTGTAGCCGACCACGCCATAGACGACGTGGGCGCCGACTTCTTCGAGCCGCGCTGCCCAGCCGATGTTGGCTTCTTCGTCAAAGCGGGCCATCAGTTCGAGGACGACGGTGACTTCCTTGCCGTTCTGGGCGGCGCGGATCAGGGATTGCATCAGCACCGAGTCGGTGCCGGTGCGGTACACCGTCATCTTGATGGCGACGACCTGCGGGTCGGCGGCGGCTTGTTCGAGCAGTTCGATGACCGGGGCGAAGGATTGGTAGGGGTGGTGGAGCAGGATGTCGCTGCGGCGGATGCAGTCGAAGATGTTGGCTCCCTTGCCGATGGCTTTGGGCAGACCGGGAATGAAGGGGGCGAATTTCATGTCCGGGCGGTCGACGCCGTCCGGCACCTGCATCAGCCGCACCAGATTGACCGGGCCGTGCACGCGGTAAAGATCGGCTTCCCTGAGGGCGAACTGGGCCAGGAGAAATTCCGTCATCACGGGCGAGCAGTTGTCGGCGACTTCGAGACGCACGGCGTCGCCAAAATGGCGGTGGGAGAGCTCGCCTTGCAGCTTGGTGCGCAGATTGGTCGCTTCTTCTTCATCAACGAACAGGTCGGAATTGCGCGTGACGCGAAACTGGTAGCAGCCGAGCACATTCATGCCGGTGAATAATTCGCCGACGAACTCGTGCAGGATCGAGGAGAGAAAAACATAGCCGTATTCGACGCCCGCCAGTTCTTCCGGCAGGCGGATGACCCGTGGCAGGACGCGCGGCGCTTGGACGATGGCGGCGTTGGAATTGCGGCCAAAGGCGTCTTTGCCTTCCAGCTCGACGGCGAAATTGAGGCTCTTGTTGAGCACCTTGGGGAAAGGGTGCGAGGGGTCGAGGCCGATCGGGGTCAGCACCGGCGCCATTTCGCGGCTGAAGTAATCGCGGATCCATTCGCGTTGCGCTTCGTTCCACGCCGAGCGGCGCAGAAAACAGATGTGGTGCGCCGCCAGCGCGGGCAGGATGACATCGTTGAGATGCTGGTATTGCTCGGCGACGATGGCGCGGGCTTCCGCCGCAACCAGACGGAAGGCTTCCTGCGGGGTTTTGCCATCGTGCGTGATGACCGGCGTCTTGGCCCGCACCTGCTCCTTGAGGCCAGCCATGCGAATCTCGAAAAACTCGTCGAGATTGCTGGAGACGATGCACAAAAAACGCAGCCGCTCCAGAAGCGGCATCCGCTCATCCTGCGCCTGGGCGAGCACGCGCCGGTTGAAGGCGAGCAGGCCGAGTTCGCGGTTGAGGTAATTTTCGGTCGGGAAGCGGGGGAGGAGAGAAGGGCGGTTCATGGCGCGTTCCAGTGATATTCGATCAGTATATGCCCGAAACCGCCTGTTTTGGCGGGTCTTTCGCTCAGCCGCGCGAGATCGGCGGGCGCTGGTTTATAGTGGCGAAGTTTCTGACCAGAGATGGAGAAAACCATGTTTGCAGGCATTTTGATTAACAAGGACGAAACCGGCTATCGCGCCACGCTGGAACAGATCGACCCGGCGCAACTGCCGGAGGGCGATGTCACCGTCGCCGTCGAGTGGTCAACCCTCAACTACAAGGACGGCCTGGCGATTACCGGTCAGGGGCCGGTGGTACGCCGCTTTCCGATGGCGCCGGGGATCGACTTTGCCGGTACCGTCAGCGAAAGCCGCCATCCCGGCTGGCGGGCGGGCGATAAAGTCATTCTCAACGGCTGGGGCGTCGGCGAAACCCATTGGGGCGGCCTCGCGCAACAGGCCCGCGTCCGTGGCGAATGGCTGACGCCGCTGCCCGCGGCCTTGACCGCCCGGCAGGCGATGGCCATCGGCACGGCGGGCTATACCGCCATGCTCTGTGTCCTGGCGCTCGAACGCCACGGCCTCAAGCCCGGCGGCGGCGAAATTCTCGTCACCGGAGCGGGCGGCGGCGTCGGCGGCGTCGCCATCGCCCTGCTCGCCAAACTCGGTTACACCGTCGTCGCCTCGACCGGTAGGCCGGAAGAAGCCGCCTACCTGAAAAACCTCGGCGCCAGCGCCATCATCGAACGCGCCGAACTCTCCGCCCCCGGCAAACCGCTCGGCAAGGAACGCTGGGCCGGCGTCGTCGATACCGTCGGCAGCCACACGCTGGCCAATGCCTGCGCCACAACCCGCTACCAGGGCGCCGTCGCCGCCTGCGGTCTGGCCCAGGGCATGGATTTCCCGGCCAGCGTCGCCCCCTTCATCCTGCGCGGCATCACGCTCTACGGCATCGACAGCGTCATGGCCCCGCCACCAGCGCGGCTGGAAGCCTGGGAGCGGCTGGCCCGCGACCTCGACCCGGCCAAACTGGCCGCGATGACCCGCGAAATCGCCCTGGGCGAGGCCATCGCCACGGCAGCACAACTGCTGCAAGGCAAGGTGCGGGGGCGGGTGGTGGTGGATGTGAATCGCTGAATCATCAGGGATCAGCAGTGGCGCTGGATTAGAGCGGTTTCGGTTCAAGTGCTTACGGTTTCCCCTCGCCCGCTTGCGGGAGAGGGTGGCCGCAGGCCGGGAGAGGGCCAGCGGCGTATCCATTGCCGCCATCGCCAATCAGGACGCAGCCCCTCTCCCCCAGCCCCTCTCCCGCAAGCGGGCGAGGGGAGCAAAGCGGATGGGCGCGGAAATGGGTGTCCACACTTGAACCCAAAACGCTCTAAACGTGGAAGTAGCGTGCCGGGCGTGTCCGATATGGCATGGCCGGGTAATTATCGCCCCTTCTGAGGCATTCCGTACTGCTCTGGTATATACTCGGTAAGGTATTTGAGCGGGAGACAACACGATGACAGCAAAGGCTGTTTTCACGATGAAGCTGGAACCGGGATTGCGCGATGCGTTCATGGCGGAAGCCGCTGCTGCTGATCGGCCAGCCGCGCAGCTTATCCGTGAGTTGATGCGAGCTTACATCGAAAAGTCCCGCGCCAGCCGTGAGTACAAGGAATTCATGCGCCGCAAAGCGGAGACAGCCCGCGCCGACATAAGCGCCGGTCGAGTGCATGCGAGCGAGGAAATCGAGGCAGCCTTGGCAGCACGCTACGAGGCAAGCCAGGAGTGAAGGTTGTCTGGACGGAGTCGGCCAGGCAGGATCGCATTGAGATTCTCGATTACATCGCGGCAGACAATCGCACAGCGGCTGCTCGCATGAACCGGATTTTTCGCGAGGCCGCCGCCAGTCTGGCAGAGCACCCCAAGATAGGAAAAGAAGGGGAACTGCCCGGCACCCGTGAAATATTCCCACATCCAAGCTATCGCCTGGTGTACGAGGTCGATAAAACTACCGTGTGGGTATTGATGCTGATCCATACGGCCCGCCAGTGGCCGCCAGTCAGAGAATAAAGCAGATGGTCGGCTATCCCGGAATCTCTTGATTTGCATCGCAGCCGTCACAGCGGTGTTGGGCTAGTCTGCGGCTTTCCTTGCTTCTGCCAGCCGCCATGAAACTTCAGCCTTTTACCATCGCCACGCTGCGCCTTGCCCTTGATGAAGGCTGGCGGCTGGCGGCGGCGACGCGGCGGGCTTCCATGTTGTACGCGCTGATTTTCATGGTGGCCGGGATGCTGATCGTTGGCGCTTTGCTGGTCAATGGCTTGGCCCCGTTCGTCTTTGCGGCGGCGGGCGCGTTCATGTTGCTCGGCCCGGTTTTCTTTGCCGGGTTTCATGGCATCGCGGCGGCGCATGAGGCGGGGCAGGCGGCGACATTCGCTACGGTCCTGGCCGGTTTTCGTCGCGCCGATCCGGCGCTGTGGGTGCTGGCGCTGGTCTGCGCCCTGTTGTTCATCATTTTCATCACCGACGCCGCCGTGCTCTACAGCTACATGATTGGCGGCGCGCCGGTATGGCTGGGCGAAATGCCCGCCAACCCCGGCGCTGTTGGCCGTTTTCTACTGTGGAGCGGCGTTTCCGGCCTGATCGTCGGTTTTATGGTGTACACCGTCTCGGCCTTTGCCGTGCCTTTGCTGTGCGAGCGCCGCTGCCCTCTGGTCGGCGCGGTGGCGGCCAGTGTTCATGCGGTATTCACCAATTTCATCCCGGCCATGCTGTGGGCTGTGCTGCTGGCAGTCGTCATCGTCGGCAGTTGCCTCGTTTTGCCGCTCCTGCCCCTGACTTTACCGTGGCTGGCCTATACGGGCCGGAGTTTGTACCGGCGGATGCTGCCGGGGTGAGTGATTGGCGGGCTGCCGCGTACCGGGAAATAATCCGTCTGTCGCGTTTGCTTGCCTTCCATCCGCCAAGTTTCAGGTTTACCTGAACAAAAGCGCAGGGGCTGTTTTGGGTAGAATTGACAGTAATCACGAGTTAGACGACACTGCCACTGTCAAAACTAATTGCCCAAGGAACCGCTGATTAATTCCGTTTGTCCTGAGCTTGTCGAAGAGTGTCTCCATGAAAATCAAGGGCTTCGACAGGCTCAGCCCGAACGGTGAGAATTAATCAGAACTTCCCTAATTGGCGTTAGGCGAATAAAGGAGCAAAGTATGAGTGACAAAAGCCAAGAACACGAGAATTGGTGGTCAAAAGCTAAATTGGCAGATGTTATTGTCTTTGATCTTGATGGAACTTTGGTAAACTCTGATATTGCGAACTTCTTATCGTATAAAGCTGCTGTAATACATGTTTTGCCCCACTACGTGGACAGATTTGACTTTTATCCTGACACTAGGGTAACGCGTGAAACATTAACGAAAATAATCCCTGGAATCTGTGATGAGCAACTTACAAAAATTATTGCTCAGAAAGAACGCATATATCCACAGTATTTATCAAAAACAATCTTGAATGAACAGCTAGTCGACATCATCAAACGTTCAAAAAATCAAGAGCTAATTTTGGTTACAAACAGCCGCAGATCACGAGCGGATATGTTGCTCCACCATCACGGGCTCTTCGACACGTTCGCCAGAAGAGTTTATAGAAATAATGATGCCCCAATAGGAAAATACATGCAATTGATACCCGATCTCCTGAAGGAAGAAAAATCGATTGTTGTTTTTGAGAATGACGAAAATGAAATAGAAACAGCATTGATGTGTGGCATTAAAGCTAATCAGATAATTAATATATGCAGGATAAACCATGAATAAATTTATAATGGAAGCAAACCAATTTTTAGATCGAGATGTAGTTGGCTATTTCCATACTGATTTTTATGGCGTATCTCATCCAAGGAATCCGAATTTTCTCTACAAATTTAAGAATGACCCTCATCACAATTGGACTCAGCAACACCTCCGATACGCAATCAATGACCTTAATAGAGTGCTTCGCATGGATTTCCCAGAAATTATGCGTCATGTTAAACTTGATTCCTTGACAGTCTGTGTCGTCCCGAGGGCAAAGGCTGATAATTTCTATCGGCCAGATCAGTTATTGTTTAGAACAACAGTCGGGGAGTATGCTCAATCCACACTTGGATTTCAAGATGGCTCGGGTTTCATCGTTCGTCATACGAATACCAGAACCACCCACCTAAGAAAACTTAACGAAGGATTCGAAAATGACGGCCAAATGCCTTATCCAGGCATCGCCTCAGATACGTGCCACTTCTCACAGAAAATCAGTGGGCACGATATCTTGCTTGTAGATGATATATACACAAAAACGGTAAATATTGATGAAGATATGGTACAAGCGTTATTCGACAACGGAGCGAGATCGGTGGTGTTCTATGCGATCGGCAATACACCTAGAAAATTTTGAGGATCGGGTGAATAAATGAAATATAGCGAGAATGCTATCAATGTCATGGCCGCCAGAATTTATAAAGGTATTGGACGGGCGTGGATTGTTAATAACCTTTCAACGCCAAAGCCTGAAAACACAATTGTGCAACTATTAAATGAGTCCCCCAAATTTACTAGTGAATTGAGCCTTGAAGACTTCAACAAAAAAAAATCTGCGTTACGACGAATACTTGCCGAATCAGAAGATGCGATTGATGGCGTCGTGGCAATTGGGGATGATGACTTCCCTCCACACCGTGGGTCTGTTAAGAACAGCGAGCGTCCAATTTTTCTATTTTATAGAGGCGACCTTTCTCTTCTGTCCGCGAATAGTAAAAATGTCGCAGTGATAGGACTTTTGAATCCTAGCCGGGAGATAGAGACTGTTGAGCGGAAACTTGTTTCTGGTTTAGTAATGAATGGCGCTGTAATAGTTAGTGGTTTGGCGTTAGGTTGTGATTCCATCGCACACCTACAAACCTTGGACTCTAACGGTAAGACGGTTGCGATTCTTCCAAGTCCACTAAGCGATATTATGCCGACTAAAAACAGAGGGTTGGCAGATACTATTGTTGCGAATGGCGGCCTACTAATCTCTGAGTATCTCACTGCACCGAAGTCAAAAATGGAACTGAATGGTAGGTATCAAGAAAGAGATAGGCTGCAAGCTCTTTTTAGCAATTCAATCGTATTGTCTGCCAGTTATGCCAAGAACGATATTGGAAATGATAGCGGCTCTAGGTTGGCAATGAGTTACGCTAAGGACTACTCAATACCTAGGGCTGTGATTTACGATCAAGAACAACACTTGAGCAATCCGATGTTTGATTTGAATCGGCAAATTATTCGAGAGGGGCCTGATGTTGTCATTTTTAATGAAAGAAACAGTGCATCATCTCTTCCAAAAATTCTTCGAGCTAACCCTATTGTTGTGGGAAAAAACTCAGTTCAACAAAGCTTGATTTGAAGTTGCGGGGCATAATTCGCATAACAAGACATTCAACCCAGATGCCTTCGCTATCGGTTAATTTTGGCATTAGATATTGAATAAACTACCATCAAAAGCGAGATGCAATTTCCCCTGACGCTCTTTCCCGAATAGGAGAGCAGGGTTGCGCTGTGGCAAGCCAGTCGTGTTTTTCTGGATTTTTGCGCCGCTTGCCATGACAAGCCCTGCTGAAAATCAGGGCCGTAGGCTGGAATGGAGCGAAGCGTAATTCCAGCATCTACCGCCGCAAGCTGGAATTGGCATTCCAGCCTACGGGGTTATCGTTATTGGGCGGCGCTCTGTTGCAGCCAGCGCAGGAGCGTGCTGTAGAGTTTTTCCGGCTCGAAGGGTTTGGCGATGAAGTCGTTCATGCCGGCTTCGAGGCAGCGTTCGCGGTCTTCGGCGAAGGCGTTGGCGGTCATGGCGATGATCGGCGTGCGTTCGTAGCCGGCGAGGTTGCGGATGCGCCGTGTGGCGTCGAGGCCGTTCAGGCGCGGCATCTGCATGTCCATGATGATGAGGTCGTAGGGCCGCTGAGCGGCGAGGTCGACGGCGATCTGGCCGTCTTCGGCGATGTCGGCGGAGAGGCCGGTTTCTTCGAGTATGGCGAGGGCGATTTCGCGGTTGATCGGCTCGTCTTCGACCAGCAGGATGCGGCTGTGGCCCCAGTTGGCGAGCAGTTTTTCGTCGCTTGAGCCGGTGGCTGCCGGTGGCTGCTCGATTGCGTCGCTCTTGTGCAGGCGGGCGGTGAACCAGAAGGTGCTGCCCTGGCCGGGGGCGCTGGTCGCGCCAGCGTCGCCCTGCATCAGGTTGGCGATGCGGCGGGTGATGGCAAGGCCCAGGCCGGTGCCGCCGTATTGGCGGGTGGTTGAGTTGTCGGCCTGTTGAAAGGCGTTGAACAGGCGGGGCAGCACTTCCGGGGCGATGCCGATGCCGCAGTCTTCGACTTCGAAGCGGAGCAGGGTGCTGCTGTCGTCTTCGCCGATTTGCCGCAGGCGGAGCGTGATGTTGCCGTTTTCGCTGAACTTGATGGCGTTGCTGACATAGTTGAGCAGGGCTTGCTGCAATTGCGTCGGGTCGCCGACGAGGCCGCCGGAGAGCGGGCCGATGTCGGCGATCAGATGCAGGCTGCGGGCTTCGGCGCGTTCATAGAGCATGGAGATGACGTTGGCGCACAGGCTTTCCGGGTAGACCGGCAGATTTTCGAGCTTGAATTGCCCGGCTTCGATTTTTGAGAGGTCAAGCACCGCGTTGATGATTTCGAGCAGGTGGCGGGCGGCGCTTTCGAGTTTGCCGAGCCGCTCCATCTGGCGTGGCGCCAGACCTTCGTGGCGCATCAGATGGGCCATGCCGGTGATGGCGTTGAGCGGGGTGCGGATTTCGTGCGACATGTTGGCGAGAAAGCTGCTCTTGGCGATGTTGGCGGCTTCCGCCGCGATCTTGGCCTGGAGCAGTTCGGCGGTGCGTTCGGCGACCTGGGTTTCAAGCTGCTGCTGGTATTCGACGAGACGCAGTTCGCTGGCTTTCAGTTCGGTGATGTCGGTATGGACGCCGATCAGGCGGCTGGCCCGGCCTTGTTTGTCCCAGGCCACGATCTTGGCGATGGTGCGTATCCATTTCCATTCGCCAGTTGTTGTTTTGCGCCGGTATTCGAGGGTTTCCGGGCCGCCTTCGATGACGCATTTGCGGATGGCGGCGGTCAGTTGGGCGCGGTCGTCCGGGTGGGAGTTGAGAATCCAGTGATCCATGCCGCGGGTTACATCCGGCGCCGAGGGAAAACCCAGCCGCCGCTCGAAGTCGTCGGCGACGCGCACCTTGCCGCTGGCCAGTTCAACGTCGAACCAGGCCTGATTGGCGACATCGAGGGCCAGGCGCAGCCGCTCCTCGCTTTCCCGCAGCGCCCAGTCGGTGTCGATCTGCTCGGTGATGTCGCGGGCGATGTCGCAGAGGCCGATGATTTCGCCTGCGGCGTCGCGGATCGGAAATTTGCGGCTATCGACCCAGCCGAGTTCGCCGTCGGCCTGCTGAAAGAATTGCTCGGTGCTGGCGGGCGGGCGACCGGCGAGAATCTGCTGGTCAAGCGCGTAATAAATATCCGCCTGATGCTCAGGAAAAATGTCGTAGACGGTTTTGCCGACCAGTTCGCGCCATTGCCGCGGCGGCGAGGTCAGGGCGGCGACGCTCTGGCTGGCGCTGGTGATGACGTGGTTGCGATCCTTGAAATAGATGAAATCCGCCGTCAGATCGAGCATTCCGGCAAAATTGGCGGACAGCGCGGCGGGATCGGCGGCGGCGGCAATCTGGCGGGCGTCCTGCAAGCGGATCTCGCGCGCCGGGCCGTCATCGCCGGGGTGATCGACGGTTTCGCCGCGGCAGCAGCGGATACGGCCATCGGCGTGACGCAGGCGGATGTTGAAGACGGCGGGCGGAGCCGCGCCAGCGAACAGGGCGGCGGCCAGATCGCGGTCGTCGTTGTGGATCAGTTGCGGTAACAGGTCGGGATCGGCCAGCAGCGCCGACGGCGCCTGACCGAGCAATTCCTGGCTGCCTTCGACAGCCCGGAGAACGGGCGGGTCGCCGGGCGAATAACGGATCTGACAGGTCGCTGCGCGGGGTTCGGCCACCGGGTAATTCCTCCTAACCCCTAATGATACAGGGATCGGGTATCAGGGATCAGGTATCCGTCCAGTTTCCGCAGCAATCCCCCTCTCCCGACCTCTCCCCCGCCTGTACAGACCGGCCACATCGCTGACGGTTGTTCGGAGACATGGTGGACGGTTTTCAAAGGGATTTTCCCACAATGGCGGCTCCCTGTTTCAAGTCGATGAATCCGACCTTGGTGCTG
>JAITMS010000105.1 GCA_031277255.1 Azonexus sp. | reverse complement strand
CCAGCGGGCTGGCCGTCGAGGCGCTGGGAGACAAAAGCATCTACGATCTCGTCAGGGATAAAAACACCGCCGAAAAAACACGGATGGCGCGACTGCTGTGGAGCAGAGATGGCAAACCTGTCGATCTCAATAACCGGAATATCCTCGCTTTCATTCTCAACGGCGCCCAGGGCGACGACGACGAGGCGCATGGCGGCCACTTCGCCGTAGCCACCGGCAAAACAGATGACGCGGGCGGCTGGAACAATCTGCTGGTCAATAACTTTTACGGCCTCGATGCCTATAGCGAAAAAGGCATCATTGCCAGCCGGGTTCCCCTCGATTTATACCAGGCCGAACTCAATAGCGGCCAATCCTGGTATCGCCCCAGCTATATACTGATGGTGATATTGAATAATGAAAGAACCGCAGAAGCCTATCAGGCCCGTATCAACCAGAAATTTGACGCCTTTTATAAACATCATTTTGAATACAATCACGCCTTGGCGAATTGCGCGGGCATCAATCTGGATACCTTGCGGGAGCTTGGCTGGAATATCCGCAGAGAAGGCGTTGAAAGCTACCTGAAAGGTATCGCCGCCATTCCTTATCTGACCTTGACCGACAGTTTTGATACCGCCAAAAAAGCGGCCAATTACATGATGGCGGATAAAACCAATCTCTACCCCTTTGTCGCCTTCAACGCGCTGGGCGAGGATTTGTTAGGCCGGATCGTCCACAAAAAAGAATTGGCCACGGCATTTGAAAAAGAATTGGCCGATGACATCGAAGCCATCGTCTATGTCAGCATCCCGCAATTCCCCTCCTCCAGAGCACAAGGCTCGCCGCCCATCGCCAGCTTTGCCGAATATATGTCCAGGGTGCCGGCCAACAGGGCGGACTGGAAAACCATCCCCACCCCGCCGCGACCATTTCCTCAAGAACTGCGCCAGCCAGCCTTGGAAAACAATCCCGTCCAGCCCTATGTCTATGCCATTGCGGTCAATGTGCTGCTGCTGGCCGGATTGCTGCTTGGCGCGGGCCTGACGATCAAAAGCCGCGTCCGCAAACGGCGCGCCGCCAGCAGCCCGTGAGGGGCGCGGCCAGAGCAGTTTTCACTCAAATGCTTATGCTTCTGTTCGGGCTGAGCCTGTCCTGAGCTTTGCCGCAAGGCCCGTTCTCCGCACCGCCCTTCGACAGGCTCAGGGCGAACGGGAGTTGGTCGGCAACGGCGCAAAAGTTCAACTGCCGGGTCTATCGCGGCTACAACAAACGGGCGACGAAGCCTCCGGCGTACTGTGGCGGCAGGTTGATCCAGACGCGATGGCCGCTGCCCGGCGCGATGGCGACCGCTTGTCCGTCGGCGTTTTCCATCTGCCTCACGGTCAGCGCGTGGTTGCCCGTGGGGTGTACGCATTCGAGCCGGTCGCCCAGGGCGAAGCGGTTTTTGACGGTGATTTCCATCAGGCCGCGCCCCGGCTCCCAGGCGATGGCGTCGCCGACGTACTGGCTGCGGCTGGATTCAGAATGGCCGCGCAGGTAGTTCTGGTAATCGGCGTCGTGGTGGCGTTGATAGAAACCGTCGGTGTAGCCGCGGTTGGCGAGGTTTTCCAGTTCGCCCAGAAGGGCCGGATTGAAAGGGCGGCCCGCCACGGCGTCGGCGATGGCTTGCCGGTAAGTCTGGCAGGTGCGGGCGACGTAGTAGGCGCTCTTGGTGCGGCCCTCGATCTTGAGCGAATCGACGCCGATCTCGACCAGCCGCTGAACGTGCTCGATGGCACGTAGATCTCTGGAATTCAGGATGTAGGCGCCGTGCTCGTCCTCCTCGATCGGCAGTTGCTCGCCGGGGCGTTCGCTTTCTTCGAGCAGGATTTCTGCCTCGCCAGAAGCCGCCAGCTTGTAATCCCAGCGGCAGGCGTTGGTGCAGGCCCCCTGATTGGGATCGCGGCGGTTGAAATAGCCGGAGAGGAGACAGCGGCCCGAATAGGCGATGCAGAGCGCGCCGTGCACAAAGACTTCGAGTTCGATGTCGGGGCATTGCTGGCGGATTTCGGCGATTTCGTCGAGTGCCAGTTCGCGCGACAAAATGACGCGCGTCAGCCCTAACTTCTGCCAGAAGCGCGCCGCCGCCCAGTTGACGGTATTGGCCTGTACCGACAAATGTACCGCCTGTTCCGGCCATTTTTCGCGCACCAGGCTAATCAGGCCGGGGTCGGACATAATCAGCGCGTCCGGCTGCAAGGCAATCACCGGGGCCATGTCGGCGAGATAGGTGGCGAGTTTGGCGTTACGCGGAAAAATGTTGCTGACGACAAAAAACGGCTTGCCCGCCGCATGCGCTTCGTCAATTCCCTGACGGAGAACGTCGAGGCTGCCGAATGCGTTATTGCGCACGCGCAGGCTATAGCGCGGCTGACCGGCGTAGATGGCGTCGGCGCCAAAGGCGAAGGCCGTCCGCATCATGGCGAGTGACCCCGCCGGGGCGAGCAGTTCGGGAGGCTTCGGCATAGTAAAATCGGGTCAAGCGAGAGATTTGAGCATATGAATGAAGAAATTCTGATCAATTTTACCCCGCAGGAAACGCGGGTTGCCGTGCTGCAACAAGGGGTTGTCCAGGAGTTGCACATCGAGCGCACCGCCAGCCGGGGCTTGGTCGGTAATGTCTATCTCGGCCGCATTGCCCGCATTCTGCCGGGGATGCAATCGGCCTTCATTGACGTTGGCCTGGAGCGCACGGCCTTTCTCCACGTCGCCGATATCTGGCAGCCGCGCGAAGTCACACAAGAGCGGACGCCAGAGCGGGCGGCGGAGCGGCCCATCGAAAAAATACTGGCCGAGGGGCAGAGCATCGTCGTTCAGGTCATCAAAGACCCGATCGGCACCAAGGGGGCGCGGCTGTCGACGCAGATTTCGATTGCCGGGCGGATGCTCGTTTACCTGCCGCAGGAAAAGCATATCGGCATCTCCCAGCGCATTGAGGATGAAGCCGAGCGCGAAGCCTTGCGCGAGCGCATCGCCCGCCTGACGCCGGCCGACGAGCCGGGCGGCTTCATCGTCCGCACCATGGCCGAAAACGCCAGCGACGCCGAATTCGCCACCGACATCGCCTATCTCAAAAAAACCTGGGCCGACATCCGCGACAAAGCCGCCACCGCCGCGCCGCCCGCCGCCTTGTATCAGGAACTGTCGCTCGCCCAGCGCGTGCTGCGCGATTTCGTCAATCCCGACACGGCGCGTATCGTCATTGATTCGCGGGAGAATTTTCAGAAACTCACCGCCTTTGCCGCCGAATACACCCCCGCCGTGCAGCCCCTGCTCGACCACTACACCGGCCAGCGCCCCCTGTTCGACCTGCACGGCATCGAAGAAGAAATCCAGAAGGCGCTGGCCCGCCGCGTCGATCTCAAATCCGGCGGCTATCTGATCATGGATCAGACCGAGGCGATGACGACCATCGACGTCAACACCGGCGGCTTCGTCGGCGTGCGCAATTTTGACGACACCATTTTCAAGACCAATCTCGAAGCCGCCATTGCCATCGCCCGTCAACTGCGCCTGCGCAATCTCGGCGGCATCATCATTGTCGACTTCATCGACATGGACAATTGCGAGCACAAAAAAGCCGTCCTCGAAGAATTCAACAAGGCGCTGGCCAGCGACCACACCCGGCTGACCGTCAGCGGCTTCACCCAGCTTGGCCTGGTTGAGATGACCCGCAAACGGACGCGCGAATCGCTCGCCCACATCCTTTGCGAAACCTGCCCGACCTGCGACGGGCGCGGCGAAGTCAAAACGGCGCGTACCGTCGCCTACGAAATTCTCCGCGAACTCCTGCGCGAAGCCCGCCAGTTCAACGCCCGCGAATACCGCGTGCTCGCCGTGCCAGCGGTGGTCGATCTCTTTCTCGACGAAGAATCGCAATCGCTCGCCATGCTCTCCGATTTCATCGGCAAATCCATCTCGCTGCAATCCGAACCGAGTTACGCGCCGGAGCAGTACGATATCGTGCTGATGTGACGGCATGAAGCGCCTGTTCTGCTCTTTCGCCCTCGCCCTGGCCGCCGTCCTGGCCCACGCCGAACTGCCCGCGCCGGTCTTGCAGGCGCTGACGGCGGCGCAGATTTCGCCAGAGGCCGTTGGCGTCGTCGTCCAGGCGGTCGACGCGCCGGGGCCGCTGCTTGAGCACAACGCCGCGCAGCCGATGAACCCGGCCTCGGTGATGAAGCTGGTGACAACCTACGCCGCCCTCGACCTGCTCGGCCCGGCCCATGTGTGGACGACAACGGCGGCGAGCGACAACCCGCCGCTCGATGGCGTGCTGACCGGCAATCTCTACCTCAAGGGCAGCGGCGACCCGCGCTTCGTCATCGAAGACCTGTGGGCGCTCCTGCGCCAGTTACGCGCCCGCGGCATCGAGCGCCTTGACGGCGACATCGTGCTCGACGCCAGCGTCTTCAGCCCGGTCGAATTCAATGCCGGGGCTTTCGACAACAAACCGATGCGCGCCTACAACGTCGGCGCGAGCGGCCTGCTCATCAATTTTCAGACCCTCAGTTTCCTCTTGCAGCCCGACGCCGAGGCCGTCCGCGTCCTGCTGCTGACGCCGAGCGAGGGCCTGACCCTCGACAACCGCCTGCGCCGGACCGACGGCGCTTGCCGCAGCGACTGGCGCGACAGCATCACCCTCCGCCTCGTCAACACCCCCCCCGCCCTTGACGGGAGAGGGGCCGGGCCTGTCCTGAGCAAAGTCGAAGGGGGAGAGGGGCTGGCCCGGCAACGGCTGGAAATCAGCGGCGTCTATGCCGCCGCCTGCGGCACCGGCGCCCTTGATCTGGCGCCGCTCGCGCCCGCCGAACAGGCATCCGGGCTGATTCGCGCCCTCTGGCGCGAGTTGGGCGGCGATTTCGGCGGTAACTCGCGCGGCACGGTGAAGAACGGACGCCAGCCGCCAACAGCCTTGCCGCTCGCCAGCCATGCCTCGCCGCCGCTTGCTGCAATCATCCGCGACATCAACAAATACAGTAACAACGTCATGGCCCGCCAGTTGTTCCTGAGCCTCGCCATCGATGCCCAAGGGCAGCCCGCTACCACCGAACGCGCCAAACAGCGGGTGAACCTCTGGCTCGCCCGGCGGCGCTTGTCGATGCCCGAACTTATCGTCGACAACGGCTCTGGCCTCTCGCGCAATGGCCGCATCAGCGCCGCCAGCCTCAATCTCCTGTTGCAGGACGCCTGGCGCAACCCGCTGATGCCCGAATGGATCGCCAGCCTGCCCATCGCCAGCATCGACGGCACCATGAAAAAACGCCTCGCCGGAAGCCCCGCCGCCGGTCGCGCCCACATCAAAACCGGCACCATCAACGGCGTCAAAGCCGCCGCCGGTTACGTTCTCGACACCGCTGGCCGCTACTGGACGGTGACCATCCTCATCAACGACCCCCGCGCCGAAGCCGGAACCCCAGCCATCGACGCCCTGCTCGGCTGGGTGGCGGCTGGCAACGGTCAATAGGCGGGATGGCCGACAGCCGATGACAATCCCCGACTTCCCCGCCGACGCCTTCACCGAGGCCGGACTCAACCGCCAGCACATTTTCGCGCTGGCCGATCTGCCGTCGGCGTTGGAACACCAAAAGCCACCAAAAGAGCCACCAAAAGAGGGGAAACTCAATTTAATTCTGGCGATCAACCAGAGCGCCCCGTTGGGTAACGGGCGCTTCAAGAACAAAATCAGTATGATGACAGGAATACGCCAAACCCTGCCGCAGCGGGGCAGGCCGATGAAGGAAAAACCGGAGATTGTGAAGGGTGAAACGCAGGCCAGGCTTGGGTTTTAAAAACAGAGGGGAGGGGTAAATTGAGTCTGACCCTTTTTTCCTTATTTGGAAATGGCAATTTGATAACCAGCGTGCTTATTGGAGGAACCAAACAACCACAAGCAGCACAGCCAGCACAAGCAGGACAGCCAGCGCAACCTGCAAAACCAGGTGAAAATCCACAGTTGTCGATTAATAGCATTCTGGATCGTTTAGGCATTAAACATGGGCCAGAAAAGGGCCATCATAATCACTTTCATATCTTTCTTAAGCCACCTGAATTAGTTCAGATAGGTGGCAACATGCCTCCTTTGCAATTGCAAGCAACTGAGGCACCTGAAATTGTTTGGAGTGCAGCAGAGAGCAATTTCGACACTCCTCTCCCTAATGAGGTTGCTATGTTAGAAAGTATTATATTAGCTTGGCAGCTAACCCCAGCCGATTTCGTCCAGCCTCCGTCAATTGTAAAGGTGGCAGGCTCCAATAAATCCGACAAGAAAAATTACGATTATCACTTGAAGGGTTTTTGTGATTTATTTGAATCAAATAAAGACATATCATCACCAGACGGGAAATTAACATTCCCACCTCATGTTTTGCGTGCGAACGTTTTTCCAGGGCTAGCGATTCAATGGTATCATATGTCTCTATTATCTCAGGAAAATATTAATGCCGGAGATTATGAGCTTGACGATTTAACAAATGCCAAAGTCACTATTCTCCAAATGCCAAATCACGGCCAATTATTCCCGACATCGAAGACTGAGAGTCCTTATCGTGGCGGCCCAGGTTATGCCTATTTACCTAACCCAGGTTTTATCGGGGTAGATTCTCTGGTAGCCTTAGTTGAGTTCAATGACCTGCGCATCAAGGTTACGATGGAACTGGTAGTGGTAAGGGAATTGAGCGATTATGGCTATTCCGATGGCAAATCAGGTGGAGGTTCAACGCTCGACGAAAAAGCCAACGGATGCATGTTCTTTGTTGATATTCGTTTTCACCGTGTTGGCATGGTGCCCGGTAAAGCAGAGAGTTCTTCTGTTCGGCAGCCAAGCACTCCCCTCTCTACTCTGCTTGCTGATGCCGTCACCACCTTCCAAGGCTTCACCGACCTCCCCGGTCTCGCCACCGCCCAAACCCTCGGCAACCAAATCACCCTCGACACCACCGCTGCCGGCTACACTTGGTACATCGACCCCACCCCCTTCGACAACACCGACGATTTCTTACCCACCGCCGACCCCACCATCTGGCAAGCCAAACCCGGCACGGAAGCCGTCGGCAAGATGGACCTCCTCTCCGTCCTGCTCCACGAATACGGCCACGTCCTCGGCCTCGACCACAGCAGCAACCCCCGCGACTTCATGGCCGCCTCCCTGCCGCCGGGCGAGCGCCGCTTGCCCAGCGCCGCCGAACTGCAACTGATGGCTGATCTGGTCGCCCAGATCAAAAATGATCCCCTCTCCCCCAGCCCCACAGAGGGGCAAGGGGAGATTCCAGTTTTGCCCACCGGCCAACGCACCGCCAGCCAAACCCTCTCCCGCCGCCGCCTCGAAACCGATACGGGTAATACCGACACCCGCTACCAAGCCGCCATCAACCCCACGCTCCTGAATGGGGACTTCGATTCCGCCACCGCTGACTGGCTCGCCGAAGGCAACATCACCGTCACCGACAACACCATCACTCTGAACGAAACATCTCTCGTCCAAACCCGCCTCACCCAAGCCTTCCAGATCAACGAAGGCGACCACACCCTGAGCTTCACCCTCAGCGACCAACACCTCACCGCCAACAGCAACAACGGCCCCTCGGATGCCTTCGAAGTCGCCTTGCTGGACGCCAACACCGGCCTGCCAGTGACGGACACCATCAACCTCACCCGCAGCGACGCCCTCCTCAACATCCAGACCGACGGCACCGAACGCCTAGCCCAAGGCGTCAGCAAAGTGGTCAACGACGACGGTAGCGCCACCTACACCATCGCTCTGCCCAAAACCCTCGCCGACACCCCGGTCCTCCTCTCCTTCGACCTCCTCGGCTTCGGCCTCAACGCCAACGACATCCAGAGCAGTATTTCTCTACGCGACATCCACCTCAACGACAGCGGCAGCGGTAGCCCCAGCGACGCCCCCATCGCCCCCGCCGACCGCAACGCCAACGTCGTCGCCGGTCAAAGCTTCACCTTCAACCCCCTGGCCGGGGCCAGTGACGTAGACGGCGATACCCTGACAGCGGAATGGATCACCCAACCCGAACACGGCGTGCTGGAACAATAGCCCGATGACCGCTGGCTATACACCCCGTAATCTGCGGCGCTTCCCCGCTGGCTGAGTGCTTCCTGATTGTTGCAAGTCGTTTTGCCGTCTTGCGACGGTGACGATCAATGTGCCATATCTGTCTATACCTTGCGACCACAAATATACTTTAAGATTAAAGTAATACTTTAAGACTAAAGATAGCCATTTGTTGGCGCATAGGAGGAGGCAGGGCATGAAGATTGTTTGTATCGGCGGCGGGCCGGCGGGGCTGTATTTTGGCCTGCTGATGAAGCTCAGCGACCCCAGGCACGAGATTACGGTCATTGAGCGCAACCGGCCCTATGACACCTTTGGGTGGGGCGTGGTGTTTTCCGACGCGACGCTGGAAAATCTGCGCGCCGCCGATCCGGTTTCGGCGGAACAGATCGGTGCGGCGTTCAACCATTGGGACGATGTCGAGAGTCATTTCAAGGGCAACGCCCAGCGCAGCGGCGGTCACGGTTTCGTCGGCATTGGCCGCAAGAAGCTGCTCAACATTTTGCAGGCGCGTTGCGAGGAAGTCGGCGTCAGGCTCGTTTTTGAAACCGACGTGACCGACGAGCAGGAAGCCGCGCAACACTACGACGCCGATCTGGTCATCGCCGCCGATGGCTTGAACAGCCGCATCCGCTCGCGTTATGAGGCGACCTACCAGCCCGACATCGACACCCGCGCCTGTCGCTTCGTCTGGCTCGGCACCGAAAAGCAACTGGACGCCTTTACTTTCTCTTTTGTTGAGAACGAGCACGGCTGGTTCCAGGTGCACGCTTACAAATTCGAGCCGGGCATGTCCACCTTCATCGTCGAAACCCGCGACGAAACCTGGCAGGCGGCGGGTATCGAGCAGATGAGCCAGGAGGAGGGCATCGCCTATTGCGAAAAACTGTTCGCGCCCTTGCTCGATGGCCACAAGCTCATCAGCAACGCCGCTCACCTGCGCGGTTCGGCCATCTGGATCCGCTTTCCGCGCATCATCTGCAAAACTTGGGTGCATCAGCAAAAACTGCCCAATGGCCGCACCGTGCCCATCGTGCTCATGGGCGATGCCGCGCACACGGCGCACTTTTCCATCGGTTCCGGCACCAAGCTGGCCTTTGAGGACGCCATCGAGTTGCGCAATGCGCTGGTCGCCAACGACAATGCTCTGGAACCCGCCTTGAAGCAATACCAGGCCGAGCGCAGCATCGGCGTGGCGCGGATTCAGAATTCGGCGCAAAACCCGATTGAATGGTTCGAGAACGTGGCCCGCTACGTTCATATGGCCCCGGAGCAGTTCTACTATTCGATGCTGACGCGCTCGCAGCGCATTTCGCACGAAAACCTGCGCCTGCGCGACCCGCAGTGGATGGCAGGCTTTGAACGCTGGTTCGCCCAAAAAGCGGGCCTCCAACTGGCGGCGGGTCAACCCGTGCCGCCGCCGATGTTCACGCCATTTACGGCGCGTAGCGTGACGCTGGAAAACCGCGTCGTCGTCTCGCCGATGGCGATGTATTCCAGCGTCGATGGCGTGCCGGGCGAATTCCATCTGGTGCATCTGGGGGCGCGGGCCATGGGCGGCGCGGCGCTGGTCATGGTCGAAATGACCGCGCCCGCGCCGGAAGGCCGCATCACGCCGGGCTGCCCCGGCTTGTGGAATGAGGAACAGGGTGCTGCCTTCAAGCGCATCGTCGATTTCGTCCATACCCAGACGCGGGCCAAAATCGGCGTCCAGATCGGTCATGCCGGGCGCAAGGCGTCTACCAGGCTCAGTTGGGAAGGCACCGACATGCCGCTCGATAGCGGCAACTGGCCGATCGTCTCGGCCTCGGCCATACCGTATATCGCAGGCGTCTCGCAGGTGCCGCGAGCGATGACGCGGGCGGAGATGACGCAAACGCGCGACGATTTCGCCGCCGCCGCCCGCCGCGCGGCGGAAGCCGGTTTCGACTGGCTGGAACTGCACTGCGCCCACGGCTACCTGTTGTCGAGCTTCATCTCGCCCTTGACCAACCAGCGCGATGACGAATACGGCGGCGGGCTGGACAACCGCTTGCGCTATCCGCTCGAAGTGTTCCAGGCGGTGCGCGCGGTGTGGCCGGAACATCTGCCGATGTCGGTGCGCATCTCGGCGCACGATTGGGTCGAAGGCGGCATCACGCCCGACGACGCCGTCGCCATCGCCCGCGCCTTCAAGGCCGCCGGGGCCGATTTGATCGACTGCTCCTCCGGTCAGGTCAGCAAGGCCGAGAAACCCGTCTATGGCCGCATGTACCAGACGCCCTTCGCCGACCGCGTGCGCAACGAAGCCGACATCGCCACCATCGCCGTCGGCGCCATCTTCGAGGCCGATCACGTCAACAGCATCATCGCTTCTGGCCGCGCCGACCTCTGCGCCCTGGCCCGCCCGCATCTGGCCGACGCCGCCTGGACGCTGCGTGAAGCCGCCCGCATCGGCTACACCGGCACGGTCTGGCCGAAGCAGTACTTTCCCGGCAAGGCCCAGCTCGAAACCAATTTCGCCCGCGCTGCGGCTTACGCGCAGCAGTTGGTCAAATGAGCGGGAAGCGGGCGCGTCACGCCCTGGTGACTGGCGCTTCCAGAGGCATCGGCTTGGCCATCGCGGACAAACTGCTGGCTCAGGACCTCAACGTCACCCTCATGGGGCGCGGCGAGGCCGGGCTGGAGACGGCTTACGCCCGGCTGGGCCAGCCCGACCGCGTGGCCTGGGTAGCCGCCGATGTCAGCAAGGCCGCCGAGGTGCGCCGGGCGTTTGCAGAAGCCTGCGCCCGTTTCGGCGTCGTCGATATTCTCGTGAACAACGCCGGTCAGGCCGTCAGCGAACGCTTCGACCGTCTCGACGAGGCCGGCTGGCAGAACATGCTCGCGGTCAACCTGAGCGGCGTCTTCCATTGTATCCAGGCCGCCTTGCCCGGCATGTACGGGCAAGGCTGGGGGCGCATCGTCAACGTCGCCAGCACGGCGGGCCTGACCGGCTATGCTTACGTTTCGGCCTACTGCGCCGCCAAGCACGGCGTCATTGGCCTGACCCGCGCCCTGGCGCTCGAAGCGGCGCGCAAGGGCGTCACCGTCAACGCTGTCTGTCCCGGCTACACGGAAACCGACATCGTGCGCGAAGCCGTCGATAACATCATGGCCAAAACCGGCATGCCGCGCGAAGAAGCCAAGGCCAAACTGGCTGAAGTCAACCCGCAAGGCCGTCTGGTGCAGCCGGAAGAAGTCGCCGACGCCGTTGCCTGGCTCTGTCAGGACGGCGCGGCGGCGGTCAATGGGCAAGCCATCCCCGTCGATGGCGGCGAAGTCATGGCGGGATAGGGGGCTTGCCGGGTTACGCCCTCGGCTAACCCAGCCTGCGTATTATCAGAGCGCCGTAGGCTGGGTAGAGCGCAGCGAAACCCAGCATTCAAAAACAGGAAAGGAAAAACCAATGAGCCACGAAGAACACAGCATGAAGCACCACACCCGCCCGCTGGCGGGCTATCAGGCCAGGCATTTTCTGTGGTCGGCCTCGCCCGACGGCAAGGTCGCCACCATCACGCTCAACCGCCCGGAGCGCAAAAACCCGCTGACCTTCGATTCCTACGCCGAATTGCGCGATCTGTTCCGCGCCTTGAGCTACGCGACGGACATCAAAACCGTCGTCATCACCGGCCAGGGCGGCAATTTCTGCTCCGGCGGCGACGTGCACGAAATCATCGGCCCGCTGACCCGCATGAGCATGCCCGAACTGCTCGGCTTCACGCGCATGACGGGCGATCTCGTCAAAGCCATGCGCGGTTGCCCGCAGCCCATCGTGGCGGCGGTCGACGGCGTGTGCGCGGGCGCCGGGGCGATTCTGGCAATGGCTTCCGACTTGCGGCTGGGCACGCCGGAGACGCGCACGGCCTTTCTGTTCGCCCGCGTCGGTCTGGCCGGGGCCGACATGGGCGCGTGCGCGATCTTGCCGCGCCTCATCGGCCAGGGCCGCGCCGCCGAGTTGTTCTACACGGGCCGCGCCATGACCGCGCAAGAAGGCTTGGCCTGGGGCTTTTTCAACGCCTTGCACGCACCGGACGCCGTGTTGGGCGAAGCGCGCAAACTGGCCGGGCAGATCGCTGACGGCCCCATGTTTGCCCACAGCATGACCAAAAAAGCCCTGCATCAGGAGTGGAACATGGGCGTGGACGAAGCCATCGAAGCCGAAGCCGAGGCCCAGGCCATCTGTATGCAGACCAGAGATTTTCGCCGCGCCTATGAGGCTTTCGCGGCGAAACAAAAACCCGTTTTTGCAGGCGACTGAATGAGCAATATGAGCTGGCTGGAATGGCCTTTTTTCGATGAACGCCATGCGCCGCTGGCGCGCCAACTGGATGCTTGGTGCGCCCAAACCTTGCCCGGCATGGCCGACCACGATACCGACGCCGCCTGCCGCCAACTGGTGCGCGCTTTGGGCGAGGCCGGTTGGTTGCGCCTGGCCGTGCCGAGCGGGCCGGACGGCGCCTGGGGTGGCCGCTGGCCGGAAATCGACTCGCGCGCGCTCTGCATCGCGCGCGAAACCCTGGCCCGCCACGAAGGCCTGGCTGATTTTGCCTTTGCCATGCAAGGCTTGGGCAGCGGGGCGATTGCCCTCGTCGGCAGCGACGCCCTGCGCCAGCGTTATCTGCCCAAAGTCGCCAGCGGCCAGGCCATCGCCGCCTTTGCCCTGACCGAACCGGAGGCCGGATCGGACGTTGCCGCCATGAGGTGCAGCGCCGTGCGCGAGGGCGCTCACTACGTCATCAATGGCGAAAAAACCTGGATTTCCAACGGCGGCATCGCCGACTTCTACTGCCTGTTCGCGCGTACCGGCGAAGCGCCCGGCGCGCGCGGCATTTCGGGTTTCGTGGTCGATGCCGGTACGCCCGGCCTGCACATTGCCGAACGGCTCGACGTGATCGCGCCGCATCCCTTGGCCGCGCTGCGTTTCACCGACTGCCGCGTGCCCGTCGGCCAGATGCTGGGCGAGCCGGGGCAGGGCTTCAAGGCAGCGATGATGACGCTCGACATCTTCCGCGCTTCCGTCGCCGCCGCCGCCCTTGGCTTTGCCCGCCGGGCGCTGGCCGAAGGCGTGCAGCGCGCCCGTTCGCGCCAGATGTTCGGCCAGACGCTGGCCGACCTGCAATTGACGCAGGCCGCCTTGGGCGACATGGCTACCGAAATCGACGCCGCCGCCCTCCTCACCTACCGCGCCGCCTGGCAGCGCGACGTGCAAAAGCAGCGCGCCACGCGCGCCGCCGCAATGGCCAAGATGACCGCCACCGAATCGGCGCAGCGCGTCATCGACCGCGCCTTGCAGATGTTCGGCGGCCTCGGCGTCAAATCCGGGATGCCGGTGGAAAAGCTCTACCGCGAGATCCGCGCCTTGCGTATTTACGAAGGCGCGACCGAAGTACAGAAACTCATCATCGCCAGAGAATTGCTCAAAGAAGCCTGAGCGCCCGACAACCGGCATCAACACCATCCGTCATTTTTTACGAGGACAATGACATGAAGATTCTGCAACCCCCCAACTGGCTCGCCCCGCGCGGCTACGCCAACGGCACGATGAGCGCAGTGACTGTCGGCAGCCGCCTCATTTTCGTCGGCGGCCAGATCGGCTGGAACGGCCAGCAGCAGTTTGAAACCGACGACCTCGGCGAACAGGTCGGCCAGGCGCTGCGCAACATCGTAGACGTGCTCAAAGAAGGCGGCGCCGCCCCGGAGCACATCACGCGCATGACGTGGTACGTCAAGGACAAAAAGGAATACGTCGCCGCTTACAAGGCGATTGGCCAGCACTACCGCGCCATTATCGGCAAACACTTCCCGGCGATGACGGCGGTTGAAGTGGCCGACCTGGTGGAAGACCGCGCCAAGGTGGAAATCGAAGTGACCGCTGTTGTACCGCCTGGAGCATGATGTCGGGTAGCATGACCGACAGCCGATGACCACCCCCGACTTCCCCGCCGACGCCTTCACCCAAGCCGGACTCAACCGCCAGCATATTTTCGCGCTGGCCGATCTGCCGTCGGCGTTGCGGGCGGGGCTGCCGCCTCTGGCGGGAGAAAACCGGCTCATTCTGCTTGGCCACGGCGGGCGGCGGCTGTGGGATGAGGTACAGCGGGCGGGCGGCGGCGGCGAGCATCCGATTGATGATTACTGCCGCCAGACCATCGCCCGCGTTTTTGCCGGGCCGTTGGCCGGTTTGCCTTACCGGCTGCTCTATCCCGGCCATGCCTCGGTCAATTTGCAGGCGCTGGGGGAATTGGCCGGTTGGCATCATGCCTCGCCCTTCATGCTTGGCGTCGATGCCGAATGGGGCAGTTGGTACGCCTATCGCGCCGTCATCTTGTGCCGCGCCGAGTGGCCGCCGACGCCGGTGGTCGAGCGCGCTCATCCTTGTCTCGCCTGTCACGAAAAAGCCTGCGTCGCCGCCTGCCCGGCGCGGGCGATCAACCAGGGGTTTCACCTCGACCGCTGCGCCGACCAGCGGCTCTCGCCCGCCTCAGCCTGCGCCGATGGTTGCCTCGCCCGCAACGCCTGCCCGGTTGGCGCGGCGCATCGCTACAGTGAGGCGCAGATGCGCCACGCTTACGCGCTGTCGCTGTTGACGCTGCGCCAGTGGCGTCAGGAGACGGGCCGCCCGTTGGACAGCGCGAGCCAGCCGCGGACGACGCGATAGCCGACCCACAGGCCGAGCAGGATAATCAGAATCCAGGCCAGCGGAATGCCGATGATGGTGATCAACAGCAGGCCATAGACCAGCAGCCACAGGAAAGTGAACCAGAAGGTGCGAATCTGCCAGCGGAAATGGCTTTCCAGCCAGGTGCCGGTGACATCGCCGCGTTTGAGGTAATTGAGAAAAACGGCCAGCAGCGAGGGCAAGCCAAAAACAAAGCCGCCCGCCACCGTCGCCGACGAAATAACGCCAACCACGACCGCCGAAGCGTGCAGGGCGTAAATGATGTGCGTCAGGTGCACCAGTGACGGGCGCACGCCTTGGGGCAGCGGGGATGGGTTGTTCATCGGTTGTCCTTTACTGTCGTGCCACAGGCACGACCGGGTTGAATGTTAGCCATCTTTTTTCCTTCCTTGCTGGCGCTTGTAAATATTCGCTCCAACGATGGAGAAAAATGGAGGAATTATTGTCCAACTCACGTAAGTCACAGCTCCTGGGTCACCTGTTTGGATAGGGCTTACAAAGAGCATAAACTGATAGCCTACATACAAGAATCCCGCCATAAGAGCATTGAAGTAAGGACGATAGATGCTGTGTGCTGCGGCAGTGTAACCGCCCAAAATACTTGCCACGATAATAATGCCCAAGCTAATTTTGAAGAGCCACAAGATATTACTTTGAATATATATTAACATTGCAGCGTACGGTAAATTTGACCCTTTTGCCAAATATAACAGTCCATTCATTACAACAGTGTTCAGCACATTGAAAACTGATATGTAAACCGCTACACCGAGCAGAATAGGAATGGCTTTCTGGATAGATTTCATAAATACCTAACGCCTAAATTACCGAGCACTCAATTGCCTATTCTACAAAAACAGCCCGCGTCTATAGCCCTAAGCCATCCCACAGCGCGTCGACGCGGGCCTTGACGGCGCTGTCCATGACAATCGGCCGCCCCCATTCGCGGCTGGTTTCGCCGGGCCATTTGTTGGTGGCGTCCAGCCCCATTTTGGAGCCAAGTCCGGCGACGGGCGAGGCGAAGTCGAGGTAGTCGATGGGCGTGTTGTCGACCAGGGTGGTGTCGCGGCGGGCGTCGAGGCGGGTGGTGATGGCCCAGATGACTTCTTTCCAGTCGCGGATGTCGATGTCGTCATCAACGACGACGATGGTCTTGGTGTACATGAACTGGCGCAGAAAACTCCAGATGCCGAACATGATCCGCTTGGCGTGGCCGGGGTATTGTTTTTTGATGCTGACAATCGCCAGCCGGTAGGAGCAGCCTTCCGGCGGCAGGTAGAAATCGCTGATTTCGGGAAACTGCTTTTGCAGGAGCGGCACGAACACCTCATTCAGGGCGACGCCGAGGACGGCGGGTTCATCGGGCGGCTTGCCGGTGTAGGTGCTGTGGTAGATGGGGTTCTGGCGCATGGTGATGCGCTCGATGGTGAATACGGGAAATTCGGCCTGTTCGTTGTAATAGCCGGTGTGGTCGCCGTAAGGGCCTTCGAGCGCCGTTTCGCCCGGATGGATGACGCCTTCGAGCACCATTTCGGCCCGCGCCGGAACGTGCAGGCTTGAGCCGAGGCATGGGGTCAGTTCTGTTTTGCCGCCGCGCAAAAGACCGGCGAACTGGTATTCCGAAAGGCTGTCCGGCACCGGCGTGACAGCGCCGAGGATGGTCGCTGGATCGCAGCCGAGGACGACGGCGACGGGGAACGGCTCTCCCGGACAGGCCAACTGAAAATCACGGAAATCGAGCGCCCCGCCGCGATGCGGCAGCCAGCGCATGATGACTTTGTTCGGCCCGATCACCTGCTGGCGGTAAATGCCGAGATTCTGCCGCGCCTTGTGCGGCCCCCTGGTGACGACCAGCCCCCAGGTAATCAGCGGCGCGACATCGTCCGGCCAGCAGTGCTGCACCGGCAGGCGGGCGAGGTCGACATCGGCGCCCTCGCGGACGATTTCCTGACACGGCGCGCTGGATACTGTTTTGGGCCGCATGTTGAGCACCTGTTTCAAGACCGGGAATTTTTCCCAAGCGTCCTTCAAGCCCTGGGGCGGTTCCGGCTCCTTGAGGCTGGCCAGCAGCTTGCCGACTTTGCGCAGCGCGGCGACCGATTCCTCGCCCATGCCCAGCGCCACGCGGCGCGGCGTGCCGAAAAGATTGGTCAGCACCGGCATCGTGTGCGCGCGCTGGCCGGTTCTGGCCTGCTCGAACAGCAGCGCCGGGCCGCTTCGGCGCAATACGCGGTCGCTGATTTCGGTCATTTCAAGGCGGGTGTCGACAGGGACGGCGATACGCTTCAATTCGCCCATCTGTTCCAGTTGCGACAGAAAGTCGCGCAAATCGCGGTAGGTCATCCGGCAATCCTTCCGGCCAGCCAATAATCGACGGCGATGCCCGCAAAAATCGCGCCGCCGACCCAGTTGTTGTGCAAAAACGCCCGGAAGCAGGCCATCCGCTCGCGTTCCCGGATCCAGAAATAATGCCAGGCCATCATCCCGGCAGCGACGGCCAGCCCGGCAAAAAAAGCCCAGCCGCGCAGCAGCGTCCAGCCCAGAGCGCCGATGATGACCAGCACCGCCGCGTAGCACAGCATCACGATCGCCACATCGAAGCGGCCAAAGGTGATGGCCGAGGTTTTGATGCCGATTTTCAGATCATCGTCGCGGTCGACCATGGCGTACTCGGTATCGTAAGCGACCGCCCAGAACATATTGGCCAGCAGCAGCCACCAGCCTTCCGCCGGGATGGTTCCGAGGTTGGCGGCATAAGCCATCGGAATGCCGAAGCCGAAGGCGATGCCGAGATAGGCCTGGGGAATGGCGAAAAAACGTTTGGTAAAAGGGTAGCTCGCCGCCAGAAACAAGGCCGCCAGGGAAAGCCAGATCACCAGCGGCCTGCCAAGCGCCAGCACCAGCGCGAAAGACATGAGGCAGAGCACCGCGCACAGCAAAAGCGCCTCCCTGACGCTCACGGCGCCCGCCGCCAGAGGCCGCCTACGGGTGCGCTCGACATGGCCGTCGAAATCGCGGTCGGCATAATCGTTGATGACGCAACCGGCAGAGCGCATCAGCACCGTACCGGTGACAAAGACCAGCAGCACCGACCACTCCGGCGGGCCATCCGCCGACAGCCACAACGCCCACAAGGTCGGCCACAGCAGCAGCAAAATGCCAATCGGCTTGTCGAGCCGCATCAACTGCTCGTAGAGATCGAGTCTTTCCTTGATATTTCGCCAGTTCATAGTGGACGGATTTTACCTTTTGCCGCCGCCGACTGGCGGCATCAGTAGTCCGGGGCGTTGGCCGGAGCGGAACAGGAATTTGAGCGGAAACCGCCCCAAGAACTTGTCCGCAAATAAAATCTGGTGGTTTACAACCCCGGAGCTTTGTGCGGGTTGCCAAACGGCAGGCGGCTGGATAAACCCATGATCCAGCGCTGCTCAGGCGTGGCTTTCTGCGGTATGACCACCTTGGCCCGTTGCAGACTGCTGCGCGCGCTCTGAATCAGCAGCGTGCGCAGATAGCGATCACCCCGGCAACTGATGGCCCCCATCCGGTGTTTGCCGCCACTGAAATGCTGTGCCGGGGTGAGGCCAAGCCAGGCCGCCATCTGTCGGCCATGACGAAAATCCTGACCATTGCCCACCGTCACGATGATCGCGTCAACCGTCAGCGGGCCAACGCCCAATACTTGCTGCGCCCGCAGGCTGCGTGTATCCGTTCCTCACCGGGCAATCGCTGACCAGTGGTCAAAACTCACGGCCCCCAGAGGGTTTCGCTCGTCTCCGGCATGGCATCCAGAGTTGGCTGTGGTGGCGACGACATCAATGGCGGCGTCACGTCATTGTGGTGGCGCAGGATGTCGTAATAGCTGCGGATGTTTTCGACCAGAATCACCGCTTCACCGCCGCGCCCCCGGCCCGCTTTGAGGCGTTTGTAGTATTGCGGCTTGGCGATCAACGGCAGGATGCGCCGCATGTCGTACCAAGCGTCCGGGTCGGCGTTCTGTTGCCGGGCAATGGTGCGGGCGCCGTTCAAGTGGCCGAAACCGATGTTGTAAGCGGCCAGCGCCAGCCAGGTGCGGTCGGGTTCCTTGATATCGTCCGGCAACTGGTCGCGCAGCATGGTGATGTAGCGGGCGCCGGCCAGGATGCTTTCGCCTGCGTCGAGCCGGTTGCTGACGCCGAGGCGGTCGGCGGTTTCTTCGGTCAGCATCATCATGCCACGGACATTGGTGTAACTGGTGGCGTTTGGGTTCCAGTGCGACTCCTGATAGGCAACGGCGGCAATCAAACGCCAGTCGAGGCCGGTGGCGGCTTCCGCCGCTTGAAAGTAAGCCTCGAAATACGGCAGGGTCGTTTTGATTTGGCCGAGAAAACGGCTCACGTCGCCCGGCTTCAAGCGGCGAACATGGCCGAAATAGCGTTCTTCCAGCCGCGCCAGCGTGCCATCCTGCCGGATGCGCTCGATAAAGGCCGCGGCGCGCTCCCCCAGTTCGACATTGGGGTACGGCCCCAGCAGCCAGACAATGGGTTGCTCCTCGCTCAGACGCAGCGAAGATCGTAAATCGGGCTGGTGCTGGCTGGCGAAATCTTCGAGCCGCTCATCCATGACGACATACTCGACCTGCCCATCGCCCAGGCGTTCGAGCAGGTCGAGTATGGTGCCGTAACCCACTTCGACGACCGTCATGCCGGGTGTCGTCGCCGCCAGTTGCCGCAAGGTGACCGCTTGCCGGGAACCGGCCATGGCGTGCACCGTCTTGTCCGCCAGTTGTCCGGTGTCGGTCAGCGGCAACGATGCTTCGCGCTGGACCAGCACGTCGCGGGTCATAAACAGGGGCGGCGTCGTCGCAATGCCGCTTCCGGGCTGCGGCGACAACCAGCCGATGGCCAGATGGTAACGGCCTGCGGCAATCGCTGCTTCAAGCTCAGCCGGAGGGACGATTTCATAACGCACAGCGACGCCAAGTTCCTGAGCGAAAATTTCGACCAGATCGCGCCCCAGGCCGCCCATTGCTATTTCTTCATTACCATCATGGCCAAGCGGCCCTGGCCGGGTCAGAACGACCAGATCGCTCTCTCCCGGCGTCGGCATGGGCAAGGCGGTCGAGCTCCCGTCGCCGCAGGCGGCGACGAGGAAAACGATGGCGAGGAGCAGAGGTCGGGTTGTCAGAAACATCGGTTGTGCTATTATCGCGCCCGCTTCGGAGAGGTGGCAGAGTGGTCGAATGTACCTGATTCGAAATCAGGCGTACTGCAAGGTACCGTGGGTTCGAATCCCACCCTCTCCGCCAATCGTATCCAGGTCTTTGATTTTAATCGCGTTTTCTGACTAAACGCCATTGCGCCCAAGTTTGCGATGATTCAGAGACAGACAGCAACACAAGCCACCCAGGCAAGCGAGGCGCGTTGCTCATAGCTTGCCTGCTACGCCCTGTCATCAATCAATAATTTTCATCGCGGCTAACCCGTTTTACCGGGGACTGACGTTCAAGCAAGGGCAAATCCTTTTTTGTCCTCAGGAGATCGTCATGAAATTCGCTTTTACCACCACCCTTGCCGCAAGCTTGCGCGGCGGCGGCTTGGCCTTTGGCCTGTTGCTGGCCGCCTGCACGCAAACCGCACACGTCGGTCAATCCGCCAATACGACCGGAGGGCCGGTTGCCAGCATGGCGCCCGCGCCTGCCTCAATTTATATACCGGGTTACCAGCCTCTGCCGGGAAACACCGAAAAGTACCAGAGCTATGGCGACAATCCGGTCAAACTCACCAGCGCCGAGGCGTTGTCCACCATCAGCCTCGACGTCGATACCGGCAGCTACAGCAATGTCCGC
>JAITMS010000072.1 GCA_031277255.1 Azonexus sp. | reverse complement strand
ATGGCGGCGGGCGCGTCGGGCTGGATCGACAAACCGGCGACGGCGGATGAACTGCTCAACACCATAAAACTGGTCGGGCGCTAACAGAATGTCCGCCCCCCCCCCCGCAATGTAGTTGTCATAAAACACACGCTGCCCAAGGTCATGGATCACTCGAAATTTCTCCAACGCGTCCTGCTCGTCGCCGCTATCCTCACCCTGAGTGTCGGCCTTGCGGTGTATGTCATGCACGACTGGTTCCACCGCGTCTTCACGTTAAACCCTCTGGCCGACGCGCTTGGCTCGGCCTTGATCGTCGTTATCACCTTTGTCGGCATCTATCTGGTTTCCCGCGCCCTGTTCCGCGACCATACGCTGGGCCTGCAAACCCTGGTTGAAAAGAAAGAGCGGGGGCAGGCGGCTTTCGATCAAGTCATTGAGGAAGTCGCTGGCGAACTGACCCAGGTGCATGATTTCAACCAGGTCATGCAGAACCAGTTGCACGACGTGATCGCCAAGACCGAAAAAGCCGCCTTCGACATCGTCAGCCGCTTGCAGACGATTGATGAGGAGGGCGGCAAACTGGAATCTTTCATCAGCCAGACGAGCAGCGAGAACGCCAGCCTGGCCGAGAATTCGGAAAGCCAGATCAGCCAGAACCAGTTGGCGATCAGCAAGATGGGCGAATACATCGCGCAGCGCCTGCAACTGGCGGAGCAGGAGCAGGCGCAGGTGGCGCAGGTGGTGCATGAGGCGCGTTCGCTCGAATCGCTGGTGCAACTTATCAAGCACATCGCCGGGCAGACCAATCTGCTCGCCTTGAATGCCGCCATCGAAGCGGCGCGGGCGGGTGAAGCCGGACGCGGGTTCGCCGTCGTCGCCGATGAAGTGAGAAAGCTGTCGGGCGAAACCGAGGCGGCGGTGGTCAAGATCAGCCGGGGTATTTCCGATGTCGCCGAGCACATCGAAACCCAGTTCAAGGACAAGCTCTCCAACACCAATCTGGCCCGCGAGCAGCAGTTGCTTGAATCCTTCTCGACGCAGCTTCACGAACTGAGCGGCAGCTATGAGGCGATGATCCGCCACAACGCGGGGGTGCTCACCCAGATTCAGGAAAGCAGCCAGAAACTCGCTTCGATGTTCATGGATACGCAGGCCAGCGTGCAGTTTCAGGATGTCAGCCGCCAGCAGATCGAGCAGGTCATGGGCGCTTTGTCGCGGCTTGACGAACACGCCGGACTGCTGGCCCGGCGGCTGCGCGCCCACGATGACGACAGCTTCGTCTTTGAGCCGCTGGCGAAGCATCTGGAAACGCTGTACAGCAACTACGTCATGGATAGCCAGCGGATTGCCCACAACACCTCGCTCAAGCGGGACGGCGCGGCAGCGCCAGCGCCCGCCGAATCGCGCGTTGAACTGTTCTAGGAGAACGCCATGTCGCCGCTGACCGTCGTGAACGATCTGACCATTTACCACGCCATCGAACAGAAGCAGACGCTGCTCGACGCCTTGGCCGCTACCGACGACCTCGAACTCAATCTCGCCCAGGTGGGGGAAATGGATACCGCCGGGCTGCAACTGCTCGTGCTGCTCAAGAAAGAAGCACAGAAGGCGGGCAAACGGGTGCGCATCGTCGCCCACAGCCAGGCCGTTAGCGCGCTCATTGATTTTTGCAACATGGCCGCCGAATTTGGCGATCCGCTGGTCATCCCGGCCAGCGAATCGGCCTAAAGCAGCGGTCTTGAAAAGAACCTTTGCCATGAAAAACGCAAGCCGCCATCCATTCGCCCGGAGTCTCCCGCTGCCGTTCGGGCGGAGTCTCCTACCCCCGTTCGCCCTGAGCGAACTCGAAGGGCGGTGCGGAGAGAGACACTCGCGCCCTGACACGGCCTTCGACAAGCTCAGGACGAACGGGAGAGGAAGGCTCAGGACGAACGGGAGAGGAAGGCTCAGGGCGAACGGGAAAGGAAGGCTCAGCCCGAACGGCAGTGGGATGCTCAGCCCGAACGGCAGCGGGATGCCCGGAACGAACGAGGGGATGTTTTGTGTCAATAGATCAACCAAGAACGTTTTAGCCAAGGAAACGCCACATGGATGAAATTACCAGCGTCTTCGTTCAGGAAAGCCGCGAACAACTGGCTGAAATGGAAGCGGGGCTTTTGCGTCTGGAGCAGAACCCGGATGACCGCGACAACATCAACGCCATTTTCCGCGCTGCCCACACCATCAAGGGCGGCTCCGGCGTGGTCGAGTGCCACTTCATCGAAGCCTTTACGCACCACGTCGAGAACCTGCTCGACAAGCTGCGCACGGGCGATCTGGCGGTCAGCGGCGAAATCGCCACGCTGCTGCTCGAATGCTGCGACCAGATGCTTAGCCTGCTTGAAGTGCTGGCGGCCGGCGTCGATGCCCCCGACGCCGAACTGACGGCCCGTGGCGAGAGCCTGAGCGAACGCCTCAAGACCTTTCTCGCCGCTGACGGCAAGGCGGCCAACACCCTGCCGCTGGCCAGCGATGACCCGGCGGTTGAAGTCGAAAGTTCCGGCGGCGGTATCGTCTTGAACGACAGTTGGCACATTTCCGTGCGCTTTGGCGAAAACGTGCTGCGCGGCGGCATGGATCCGCTCTCCTTCATCCGCTACCTCGCCACGCTGGGCGAAATTCTCGACCTCGAAACCATCACCGACGCCATGCCCGCGGCGGCGGCGATGGACCCGGAATCCTGCTACATCGGCTTCGAGATCCAGTTGCAGACCCGGAGTTCCAAGGCCGACATCGAGCAGGTTTTCGATTTCGTCCGCGATGAGTGCGAGCTGCGCATTCTCGCGCCCAACAGCAAGCTGGCCGATTACATCAAGCACATTCAGGAGTTGCCGGAAGACGAGATGCGCATCGGCGAAATTCTCGTGCGCAGCGGCGCTTTGACGCAAGCCGAACTGGAAAGCGGCCTCAAGGATCAGCGGCAAAGCAGCCCCGAACCGCTCCCCGACGAGGAGGAAGCGCCGCCGTCGCAGCCCCTGGGCGAAATTCTCATCGACAACAAGGTGGTGCATCAGGAAGTGGTCAATGCCGCCATCAGCAAACAGGCTCAGGTCAGCGACAAAAAGACCAAGGAAGCCCGTCTCGTCCGCGTCCAGGCCGACAAGCTCGACCAGTTGATCGACCTGGTTGGCGAACTGGTCATTGCCGGAGCCTCGGCCAATCTGCTGGCGCAGAAATCGCGGCAGACCGACCTGATCGAGGCGACTTCGGTGCTCTCCCGGCTGGTCGAAGATATCCGCGATTCTGCCCTGCAACTGCGTATGGTGCAGATCGGCGAAACCTTCAACCGCTTCAACCGCGTTGTCCGCGACGTTGCCAAGGAATTGGGCAAGGAAATCGAACTTTTCATCAGCGGCGCCGAAACCGAACTCGATAAAACAGTGGTCGAAAAAATCGGCGACCCCTTGATGCATCTGGTGCGCAATTCCCTCGATCACGGCATTGAACCGGCGGCGCTCCGTCTGGAGCGCGGCAAACCAGCCTGCGGTCGCGTTGCGCTCAACGCTTACCACGACTCCGGCAACATCGTCATCGAAATCAGCGACGACGGCGGCGGCCTCAACAAAGCGAAAATCACCGCCAAGGCCATCGAGCGCGGCCTGATTCAGCCGGACGCGACGCTCACCGAGCACGACATCAACAACCTCATTTTCGAGGCCGGATTCTCGACCGCCGACAAGGTTTCCAACCTTTCCGGCCGCGGCGTCGGCATGGATGTCGTGCGGCGCAATATCCAGGCGCTGCGCGGCACGGTCGATGTCCGCTCGGTCGAGGGCGAAGGCTCGACCTTCACCATTCGCCTGCCGCTGACGCTGGCCATCATCGACGGCTTTCTCGTCGGCGTGGACAAGGCGGCCTACGTCATTCCGCTCGATACCGTGGTCGAGTGCATCGAAGTCGGCGCTCAGGCGAGCGACCGCAATTTCCTCAATCTGCGCGGCGAGGCGCTGCCCTTCATCCGGCTGCGCGAACTGTTCGAGGTGCCGGGCGCGCCGCCGCCGCGCGAAAGCATTGTCGTCGTGCAGTTTGCCGGGCAGCGGGCGGGGATTGTCGTCGATCAGTTGATGGGCGAATTCCAGACGGTCATCAAACCGCTTGGCGTCATGTTCCGCCACCTGCGCGGCATCGGCGGCTCGACCATTCTCGGCAGCGGCGAAGTGGCGCTCATTCTCGATGTCGCCGCCCTCGTCCACACCGTCACCCGCAGCGAGCAGCAACAGCTTTTAACCGACCGCGGCCACCCGGCGGCGGTCACTCACTAACCCATCCACACCTTTTCCCTATATTAGAAGGATAGAGCCATGTTCAAAAACCTTAAACTCGGCGTCCGCTTGGGCTTGGGCTTCGGCTTTGTGCTGACCCTCCTGGTCGTCATCGTCGTTGTCGCCATCCTCCGGGTTGATGGTCTCAACAAAGAGATTCACGACATCGCCACCGACAACCTGCCGAAACAAACCAACGCCAACGCCATCATCGACCAGATGAACGGGCTGTCGACCGCCATCCGCGCCGTGCAGATTCTCCCCAACGGCTCCAACGAGGCAAAGCCCTACAGGGAGATTATTGTGAGCAGCCGCAAGGTCATCAACGAGAAGCTGGCCATCCTCGATAAGATGATGGCCAGCGAGGCAGGGCGGAAGCTGTATGGCGACGCCGCGGAGAAATTGAAGCTCTATGAGGCCGACATCGACAAACATCAGGAGATGAACTCGATTCCCAAAAATGAGGCGGTAGCGGAGGCGTTTCTTTTCGCCTCTCTCGAAAAAACCGAAAACGACGCCACCGATGCCGTCGCCGCCATTGTCGAGCTGCAAACCAAACGGACCGAGGATACCGCCGCCGCCGCCAGCGAAGCAGCCGCCAGCGGCAAAATGCTGATTCTCTCCCTCGGCGCCGCCGCCATTGTGCTGGCGCTCTTGTTCGCCTTCTTCATCACCCGCTCGATCACCCGGCCCATCACTCAGGCCGTTGCCGCCGCCAGCCGTCTGGCCGAAGGCGATATGACGGTACACATCGAAGCCGACAGCAAGGACGAAGTCGGCATGTTGATGAGCGCCCTGCAGAACATGGTTAGCCGTCTGGTGCAGATCATCACCGACGTCAAGGTCGCCGCCGACAATCTGACCAACGCCGCCGGTCAGGTTTCGGCCACGGCGCAGACGCTGTCGCAGTCTTCTTCCGAGCAGGCGGCTTCGGTCGAGGAAACCACCTCGTCGATGGAACAGATGACCGCCTCCATCGCCCAGAACACCGAAAACGCCCGCGTCACCGACGGCATGGCTTCCAAGGCGGCGCAGGAGGCCGCCGAGGGCGGTTCCGCCGTGACGCAGACGGTCGACGACATGAAGAGCATCGCCGGCAAGATCGGCATCATCGACGACATCGCCTACCAGACCAACCTGCTCGCCTTGAACGCCGCCATTGAAGCGGCGCGGGCTGGCGACCACGGCAAGGGCTTCGCCGTCGTCGCCGCCGAGGTGCGGAAACTCGCTGAACGCTCGCAGGTGGCGGCGCAGGAAATCGGCGATCTCGCCTCGTCCTCGGTCAAGCAGGCCGAGCGGGCGGGAACGCTGCTTTCCGGCATGGTGCCGACCATCCGCAAAACCTCCGATCTGGTGCAGGAAATCGCCTCGGCTTCCAGCGAGCAATCTTCCGGCGTCGCCCAGATCAACGGCGCGATGGGCCAGTTGAACCAGGCCACCCAGCAGAATGCTTCGGCTTCCGAAGAACTCGCCGCCACTGCCGAGGAACTCGGCGGTCAGGCCCAGCAGCTTCAGCAGACCATGACCTTCTTCCGTATCGACGACAGCCCGCGCCAGGCGGCCAGAGGCTTCGCGCCGCCCGCCGCCAGGGCCAAGGCCAAGCCGCGCGCCGCCGCCCCGGTCAGCGCCAGCGTCAACGAGAGCGACTTCGAGCGTTACTAAAGGAAACGGCCATGGGACAAATCGTGCAAACCGGGCCAGCCCGGACCGGCGCCGTGGTCGCCGCCGCCAGCGCGGCGCCCGCCCAGTACCTGACGTTTACTCTGGGCGGCGAGATGTTTGGCGTCGGCATCTTGAACGTCAAGGAGATCATCGAATTCGGCAATCTCACTGAAATCCCGATGATGCCCGCCTTCATTCGCGGCGTGATCAACCTGCGCGGCGCGGTCGTTCCGGTCATCGACCTGACCGCCCGCTTCGGCGGCAAAAGCACCGAAGTTGGCCGCCGCACCTGCATCGTCATCATCGAAGTGCCGGACGAGGAGGCCCGCCACGACATCGGCATCATTGTCGACGCGGTCTCGGAAGTGCTCGAAATCGCCGGTAGCGAGATCGAGCCGCCGCCCTCCTTCGGCGCTCGCATCCGCGCCGATTTCATTCAGGGCATGGGCAAGGTCGCGGGCAAGTTCGTGATTCTGCTGGAAATCAACAAGGTGCTGTCGGTCGAGGAAATCGCCTTGCTCACCGGCTCGGAGATGACCGCCGAAGCGACGGCGCAGGCAAGCGGAGGCTAGCGCATTTTCTGTTCAAATCTTTACACTCCCGTTCGTCCTGAGCTTGTCGAAGGGCGGTGCGGAGAGAGGATACGGAGGCTTGAAACGGGCTTCGCCTGTCCTGAGCAAAGTCGACGGGACAGGCGAAGCCCGAACGGTGTAGGGATGTGTATGCGCTTGAATCAAAATCGTTCTAGCGCGGTTTTGATGCTTGCGGAGACAGAATCTTCACCGCCCCCTCTCCCCAACCCCTCTCCCACAAGTGGGAGAGGGGCTATTGCCCGCCGCCCAGCTCCCCTCTCCCGCTTGCGGGAGAGGGGCCGGGGGAGCAACTGTGTTCAAAATCAATATTTTTGAGTATTTTTCAGGCGGTCTCCTTTTGTATGGAAGTAGGTTGCCAAGGGGTTCCCGACTTGATGATGGCGTTGATGATGGTCAGCAGTTT
>JAITMS010000054.1 GCA_031277255.1 Azonexus sp. | reverse complement strand
GCGACTGGCGCAGAAATCTACACCACAGGCTTGGAAACCCAAGGATGGGTACGGCGTCCAGTCGCTCTGCCTTACCTTGCAATTCAAGGCAAATTGATAATACAAGGATGGGTAGAGCGCAGCGAAACCCATCAAATACACGCGGCAACGATGGGTATCGCCTGCGGCTCCACCCATCCTACGGCCTGTCTTCCGTCCTCATTCCATTTTCAGATCAAGCGAGTACGCGAAGACGAAGCGCAGACAGTGCTGTGGCACGGCAAGCGAAGTCGACAAAGTAATCGTTTGATCTGGAAATGGAATCAGTCCTCGCTGATCTCCACTGCCGTATAGCACGGCGTCTGGTCGAACAGTTCGATGATGTCGGCGTTCTTCATGCGCACGCAGCCGTGCGAGCCGGGTGTTCCCATTTCTGCCGGGTCGGGGCTGCCGTGGATGTACACGTAGCGGCGCATGGTGTCGACGCCGCCCAAGCGGTTATAGCCCGGTTCGCAGCCGGAGAGCCAGAGGATGCGGGTGAGAATCCAGTCGCGGTCGGGGAATTGTTCAGCCAGTTCCGGCGTCCAGATCTCGCCGGTCGGGCGGCGGCGGACGAAAATGGTGTTTTCCGGCTGCCCGGCCCCGATTTTGGCGCGGATGAGATGCCGCCCGCGCGGTGTGCGGAAGCTGCCGTATGCTTCGCCGACGCCAGCCTTGGCGGTCGATACCGGGTAGTCGCGCAGCGTCCGCCCCGCTTCGTCGACGACCGACAAGCATTGCCGCGCCACCGAAACCCGCAGTTTCACGGCTTCTTCCGCCGGGCGGCAAAAAAGCGCGACAGCAGATCGCCGCATTCCGCCGCCAGTACGCCGCCTTCGATCTCGGCGTGGAAATTGAGCCGGTCGACGCTAAACAGGTCAACGACGCTGCCGTGCGCGCCGGTCTTGGCGTCGCGGGCGCCATAGACGACGCGGCTGATGCGCGCGTGGATGATGGCCCCGGCGCACATGGCGCAGGGTTCGAGGGTGACGAACAATTCGCAGCCGGGCAGGCGGTAATTGTTGAGATTGCGCGCCGCGTCGCGGAGCGCGGCGATTTCGGCATGCGCCGTCGGGTCGTTTTCGCCAATCGGCGAATTGAAGCCGCGCCCGACGATGATCCCGTTCCGCACCACGACGGCGCCGACCGGCACTTCGCCGAGACATTCCGCCGCTTGTGCCAGCGACAGCGCCTCACGCATGAAAAACTCGTCGCCGAGGCCGCTTGGCGGGATGTCGATGGATTCGACGGCATTCACGGTTTCCATGTTTTCCCTGTTTCAGGCGGGCAGATCGAAGCCGCGCAGCTTGCGGTAGAGGTCTACGGCGTAGGAGTCGGTCATGCCAGCGACGAAATCGGCGACTTGCAGGAGGCGGACGTAAGGATCGGCATCGGGCTGGCCCTCGTGGCCAAGGAACTGGGCGGGCAGGAGCTTGAGCAGCATGCGCTCGCGGGTGGTGAGCCGCCCCTGCCCGGCCCCGGCTTCGACGGCGCTGGTGAAGCGTTCGAGCAACGCGCCGAGCACCTCGAAACCGGCGGTTTCGATTTCCAGCGCCGGGCGGGCGGTGTAGATGGTTTCCTTGGCGACCTTGAGGACGGCTTGCAGGGGCACGAAGACGGGCGATTGTTCGAGCAGATCGGCGTCGAAACGACCTTCGAGGATGGCCGCCTCGTTTTCGAGAAAGACGGCGGCGGCGCTGGCGAGAAGGTGGCCGATGGCCTTGGCGCGCAGGTATTCGAGACGTTCTTTCGGGTCATGCAGGCGCTCGATGCGCCCGCCGCGCACGCTGTCGCCAGCCAGATCGGCGAGCAGGCATTCGGCGTCGCGGTAAGGAACGAAGCCGAGTTTGGCGGCGTCTTCGAGATCGACGATGAGATAGCAGGTGTCGTCCGCCACTTCGACGAGAAAAGCCAGCGGATGCCGCCGCCAGGCCGCGCCGGGGAGGCGTTCGACCAGCCCGGTGGAGGCGGCGACGGCGCGGAAGGATTCGGCGTCATGCTGGAAGAAGCCGAATTTGTTGCCGCTTTTGCCCTCCAGCTCGACATCGACCACCGATGGCCGGGGGTATTTGGTGAAGGTCGCCAGCACCGCGCTGGTCAGTTGCAAGCCGGGATTGGCCGGGCTTTGCAGGCGGGTGACGATGCGAAAGCCCTGGGCGTTGCCCTCGTAACGCTCGAAATCGGCCCGCTGCGCAGGTGAGAACGGGTATTTTTCGAGCAGGCCGGAATGGCGGAACCATTCGCGGATCGCGTCCTCACCGGCATGGCCGAAGGGCGGATTGCCGATATCGTGGGCCAGACAGGCGGCGGCGACGATGGCTCCGAAATCGCCCGATTCAACGTGTTGCAAACCATGCCGGGCGATGATTTCGCGGCCCACCACCGCGCCCAGCGAGCGGCCAACGCAACTGGCTTCGAGGCTGTGCGTCAGGCGCGTGCGGACGTAATCGCTTTTCGACAACGGAAAAACCTGGGTTTTGTCCTTGAGGCGGCGAAAGGCCGAGGTAAAGACGATGCGGTCGTAATCCTGCTGAAAGGCGGTGCGCTCCGGCGACCCCAGCGCCTTGCCAGCGCCCGGACGTTCAGCCGACAACAGTTTTTCCCAGATTTTGCGTTGGTTCATGGCGGTTTGGCGGGTGAGACGATGAGCGGCGAGGCTGGAGAATTTTCGATTGATCTATGGACACAATTCACCACCCGTTCGCCCTGAGCTTGTCGAAGGGCGGTGCGGAGAACGGGCTTCGACCATTCGACAAGCTCATGGCAGGCGAAGCTCAGCCCGAACGGAAGTGTAAAATTTTTAACAAAAACCACGCTATTCCGCTTCCAGCAGCGCCCGCAGGGATTCCGGCAGCGGCGTCGATTTGCCGGTCAGCCGGTTGACCCAGACGATTTTAGCCGTTCCTGCGGCGAACAGTTCGCCGTCGATCTGCATGTCGACATAAGTCTGGAAGCTGGAGCGGCCTGGCCGCCCGACCGAGGTGCGGACTTCGACCGTGCCGGGGTAAGTCATCTGCCGCAAAAAAGTGCAACTGGCGTGAACGATCACCGGCCCTTCGTCGCCCAACCATGTCTTGAAGCCCAGCGATTCGACCCACTCGATGCGCGCCTGCTCCATGTAGCGGAAATAGACGGTGTTGTTGACATGCCCGAAGGCATCCTGATCGCCCCAGCGAATGGGCAGATGCGTGACGTGCGCGAGTTTTTTTTGCGGCTCCATGTGATCCTTTGCGAGACTTGCCCAATATTTTGGCATCATGTACCGTGCTTGGTTTCCAGCCAGACAATAACTCAGGAGAGGGACAAAATGGAACGCGAAGCCATGGAATTCGATGTCGTCATCGTTGGCGGCGGCCCCGCCGGGCTGGCCTCCGCCATCCGGCTCAAGCAACTGGCGGCGGAGAAGGAAAGCGAAATTTCCGTCTGCGTCATCGAAAAAGGCTCGGAAATCGGCGCTCATATTCTTTCCGGGGCGATCATGGACCCGCGCGCCCTGAGCGAACTGTTCCCCGACTGGAAGGAAAAAGGCGCGCCGCTCAATGCGCCGGTTTCCGAGGATCGCTTCTTTATCTTCACCGAAAAAGGCGGGCTGCGCATTCCCAATCCGCTGCTGCCGCCGCCCTTTCATAACCACGGCAATTACGTCATTTCGCTCGGCAACCTGTGCCGCTGGATGGGCGAGCAGGCGGAAAGCCTCGGCGTTGAAATCTATCCCGGCTTTGCCGGGGCCGAAGTGCTCTACGGCGACGGCGACCGGGTCGAGGGCGTCATCACCGGCGACATGGGCCGCCTGCGCGACGGCTCGGCAGGTCCGAATTTTCAGGCGGGCATGGAACTGCGCGGCAAATACACCTTTTTCGCCGAAGGCTGCCGCGGTCATCTCGGCAAAGCCTTGATCGAGAAATTCAGCCTCGACCGCGGCGTCGACCCGCAAGCCTACGGCATCGGCCTCAAGGAATTGTGGGAAATCGAACCGGCTAAACACCAGACCGGCCTCGTCATCCACAGCGGCGGCTGGCCGATGCAGCCGGACACCTACGGCGGCGGCTTTTTGTACCACATGGAAAAAAACCAGATCGCCATCGGCCTCGTCGTCGGCCTCGGCTACAAAAACCCCCATCTGTCGCCCTACGAGGAATTTCAGCGGTTCAAGACGCACCCCGAAATCCGCAAATTCCTTGAAGGCGGCAAGCGCATCGCCTACGGCGCTCGCGCCCTGGTTTCCGGCGGCCTGCAAGCCTTGCCCAAAACCATTTTCCCCGGCGGCGTCCTGGTCGGCGACGACGCCGGTTTTCTCAACGGCGCTCGCATCAAAGGCTCGCACTGCGCCATCAAGACCGGCGCGCTGGCGGCGGAAGCCTGCTTCGACGCCTTGCAGACCGGGCGCAGCCACGACGAACTGACGGCCTATCCAGAGGCTTTCGAGAACAGTTGGCTCTACCCCGAATTGAAGGCGGCGCGGAATTTCAAGCCGTGGATGTCCAAGGGCCTCAAATTCGGTTCGCTGATGTTCGGCATCGACCAGACGGTATTTCGCGGCAAAGCGCCGTGGACGCTGCACCGGGATACGCCGGACTACGCCGAACTGCAAGCGGCGGCGGCCTGTCCGAAAATCGACTACGCCAAACCGGATGGCGTCATCACCTTTGACCGCCTCTCCTCGGTTTTTCTCTCCGCCACCCACCATGAGGAAGACCAGCCCTGCCACCTGCATCTCAAAGACGCCGCCGTGCCGATCACCGTCAACCTCGCCCGGTACGACGCGCCGGAAGAACGCTTCTGCCCGGCGGGCGTCTACGAAATCCTGGGCCGCGAAGAAGGCCAGCCGCGCTTGCAGATCAACGCCCAGAACTGCCTGCACTGCAAGACCTGCGACATCAAGGACCCGACCCAGAACATCAACTGGGTCACCCCGCAAGGCGGTGAAGGACCAACCTATCCGAACATGTGATGTTTTATAATCGCTCGGCTAAACCCCCTGGAGACGATGAATGGGCTTTCTTGCCGACAAAAAGATTCTGATTACCGGGCTGCTCTCGAAGCACTCCATCGCCTACGGCATCGCCAAAGCCTGCCACCGCGAAGGCGCGCAACTGGCTTTCACCTACCAGAACGAGCGATTTCTCGACCGCATCAACAAATTCGCCGCCGAATTTGACAGCACGCTGGTTTTTCCCCTCGATGTCGGCAGCGACGAACAGATCGACGCCGTCTTCAGCGAACTCGGCAAATCCTGGGATGGCCTGGACGGCCTCGTCCATTCCATCGCCTACGCCCCGACCGAAGCGATCGAGGGCGATTTTCTCAATGGCCTGTCGCGCGAAGCCTTCCGCATCGCCCACGAAATCTCCTCCTACAGCTACCCGGCCCTCGTCAAAGCCGCCCGCCCGATGATGCAAGGGAAGAAAAGCGCCGTTCTCGCCCTCTCCTACCTGGGGGCCGAAAGAACCATGCCCAACTACAACACTATGGGCCTCGCCAAAGCCAGCCTCGAAGCCGCCACCCGCTACCTCGCCTTCAGCCTCGGCCCCGAAGGCATCCGCGCCAACGCCGTCTCCGCCGGCCCGATCAAAACCCTGGCCGCCTCCGGCATCGGCAATTTCGGCAAACTCTTAGCCTACAACGCCCACCACGCCCCGCTACGCCGCAACGTCACCATCGAAGAAGTCGGCAACGCCGCCGCCTTCCTCCTCTCCGACCTCGCCAGCGGCATCACCGGCGAAATCCTCTACGTCGACGGCGGCATCAACACCACGGCGCTGGGTAATCCGGAGCCGATGCCGGGTTGATGTAGCGGCGTCATTACGCAGCAAGGTAGCAAGGTAGGCTGGGTAGAGCAAAGCGAAACCCAGCATCGGGCGTCGGGCGTTATCAGCAATCCCGCCCATTTGCAGGCGTCATCCTGCTCGACATGCAGGGTATATGGGAGAAAGGTCGTTTGCTGGGTTTCGCTGCGCTCTACCCAGCCTACGCAGGTTGCCTCACGCGATGGGAATTTCGATGTAGTCAGCGCCAATGGCTTTGTCGATGGCCTCGACCACGTGCGATAGCTGTCGCTCAATGCGCGGCCAGCTCGTCGTCAGAAGAACCACGATAGCCAGGGTGCGGGATGGCAGATTTTGCTGGTATTTGAGATTGCGATCCGTTGTGACAAAAACATCAAATCCCGCAGCTTCTGCCTCAGCAATCAACAGGCCGTTCTGGAGCGTTGACCATCCTCGCTCATAGGCGGTTTCTACCGTGTGCCCGATAAGGGCCTTGCGCAGCGGCGCTGGCGTACCTTGATCGAACAGAATCTTCACTCAGGCCATCGCCAGGGAACTCTGTGCCGCGTGTTCCAGCACCACACGGGTCTGCTCGATGGAAACGCCGGGAAACCATGCGACAAACTGGGGAACGGAAGCGCCGTCCTCAAGATTCTCAAAGAGAGCCGCTATCGGAATGCGCGTGCCGCGAAAAACCCAGGCGCCGCTGACGCGGGCTGGGTCACATTCAACGGCAGGACAGGTAGACCAGTCAATCATGGAAAAATAGTAGCATTTAGCAGACCGAATTGCTTCGCCTTCGGCTCGCAATGTTGTAACGCTCGCGCAGCAAGTAGGCTGGGTAGAGCGCAGCGAAACCCAGCATCGGGCGTTGTTGGCGATCTCTCCTGTTTGAAGCCGCCATCCTGTTCGACATACAGGATACGGATATGGGAAAGGCTGTTTGCTGGGTTTCGCTGCGCTCTACCCAGCCTACGCAGGGCTTCTACTCCCGTCCAGCCGTATTTTCCAGCGCCCCCAAGTGAACTTCGACCTTGTAACGCTCGCGTAGCGCCGCCAAGTATTCGCGCATTTCTTCCCTGGCGGCGAAGTTTTCCAGTTGTCCCTGAAATGCCTTGCGGCTGGCGGTGTCGATCTCGGCGCCGGCTTCGACGCGCTTGAGGCGGTAGAGCGTGTAGCCGCTGCCGGGTAGCGCAACGCCGGTGTAGGCGGGGAGTTTGTCGGCGTCCATGCGGAAAACGGCGGCGACGGCGGCGGGCGGCAGGTGTTCTGCCGCCGCGCTGAGGCGGGTCATGGTTTTTTCGGCGCTCCAACGCAGTTTGTCCTCGCCTTTTTTCAGGGCTTCGAGCCGGGCTTCGCCGTCCTTGACCGCCAGCGCCTGGGCTTCCTGACGGCGGAGCAGGGTTTCGATGCTGGTTTGCAGGCTGTCGAAAGGTTGTTGCGTCGCTGCTTTGTAGTCGACCAGACGGGCGGCGGCCAGGGTGTTGGGGGCGATTTCGACGGTTTCGGTGTTGCTGCGGTTTTTGACCGAATCTTCGCTGAACAGGGCGGCCAGCAGTTTTTCGCTGGCCAGCGGGCCGCTGCCGGGATTGGCGGAGTGACGGCCCAGCCAGTCGGAACGGACGATTTTGAGCTTGAATTTTTCGGCCACCGGCTCAAGGCTGTCGGCCTGTTCGTAAACCATGGTTTTGAAGGTTTCGGCGGCTTCGGCGAACTGGCGGGCGGCAGCGGCCTTTTTGAGTTCGCTGGCGATTTCGCTGTGCACTTCGGCCAGGGGTTTGGGGCCAGGGGGATAAATCCCGGTCAGCTTGATGATGTGAAAGCCGAAATCGGACTGAACGACGCCGGAAATCTTGCCTTCGCCCAGAGCAAAGGCGGCGTCCTCGAATGATTTGTCCATCGCCTTGCGGCCAAAGAGACCAAGGTCGCCACCTTGTTTGGCGGAACCCGGATCGTCGGAGTATTTGCGGGCCAGTTCGGCAAAGCGCCCCGGATTTTTGCGGACTTCGGCCAGCACTTCTTCGGCCTTGGCCCGCGCCTTGTCGACGCCGGGTTTTTCCGAGGCAATCAGGATATGGCTGGCGCGCCGCTCTTCCTCGCGCCGCTCGTACTGGGCGCGGTGGCTGTCATACCAAGCTTTGATGTCATCCTCGCTGACCGCCGCCTGGCTGCCGATGTCATCAAGCGACAGCACCACGTATTCGGCAATGCCCTGCTCCGGCTGACGGAACTGATCGCTGTTTTCGTCGTAATAGCGTTTGGCCGCGCCCTCGGCAAGTTTGACCTGGCCGAGATAATCATCGAGCGCCAGACGGATTTCCGACACCTCGCGCTTTTCGGTCTGCAAGGCGAGAATGCGGTCGGCCACGGCATTGGGCGCAAAGCTCGAACGGACGATGGCGTTAGCCAGTTGTTGCACCGCCAGATCTTGCCGTAGTTGCGCTTCGAAACCGACTGGCGTCTTGCCTTGGCTCTTCAAAACTGCTTCGTACCGTTCCGTGGAAAAACGACCGCCGACCTGAAAAGCCTCGATGCCGTGGGCGAATTGATTGAGCGCCTCGTCGCTGACAACCAGGCGGCGCTTGGCGGCTTCGATCTGGAGCAGGCGTTTGTTGATGAGGTCATCGAGAATCGCCTGCCGCGCTTCCGGCGTGTCGAGTATTTTCGGATCGAAGCTCTCGCCCAACTGGCTGCGCATCTGTTCCTGCTGTTCACGCGCCGCCAGTTGAAACTCCTGCTGGCTGATCTTGATGTCGCCGATCTTCGCCACATCCTGATCCGAACCGGCATTGCGGACATAGGATTCGAGGCCGAAAAAGGCAAAGGTGATGGCAATGAGGCCGAGAATGGCCTGTGAAATCCATTTGTTGTTGCGAACTGCGTCAAACATGAGAGAAAAGCCCTTCCATTCGTTCAGGATGGCCGCTCACGGCCCGGCAAAGTTGGCAATGATACCGTAAGGGCAGCCCCTTCGCCTGCTTTGGCGCTTGGTCTGCCATCACTTGTGCGCAGGCGGCGCCGATAAACCTCGAATCTTGATCCAGTACTCATCGCGCACGTCTTCGTCGATTTCGGGTGATATGTTTGTTGCATACAAACTATCCGCGCCATTCTTTTTGGGGCCGGAAATCCAATATCGTTCGCCAGTCTCCACGTCAAAGTAGTTCGACTTGAAGCCGCTTCCCTTCAGGCTCTGAAATGATTTTCCGCCGTAGTGCAGCGTCGCGCCGGATTTCGAGAAGGTGACCCGCCCGATACGAGCGGGGCCGGTAAGCCCCTCCGTTTTCGATTCAATGTACATGATGCGGCTTTTCATTGGCTGATCCTCCTGTTTTACGGAAAGCCTGACGCCAATTCTAGCCAACCCACTGCCGCGCATTGCGGAAGATGCGCAGCCACGGCGAGTCTTCGCCCCAGTCGGGTGGCCGCCAGGACATCTGGACGCTGCGGAAGACGCGCTCCGGGTGCGGCATCATCATGGTGAAGCGGCCATCCGCCGTGGTCATCGCCGTCAGGCCGCCCGGCGAGCCGTTGGGGTTGTAGGGGTAGACCTCGGTCGGCGCGCCTTTGTTATCGACGAAGCGGAGGGCGGCCAGGCATTTTGCCGCGTCGTCCGCGTCATCGAACACTGCCCTGCCCTCGCCGTGCGAGACGACGATGGGAATCTGCGAACCGGCCATGCCAGTGAAGAAAATGGACGGCGAATCGAGCACTTCGGTCATCACAAAACGCGCCTCGAACTGCTCGACGGCATTGCGGCGGAAGGCAGGCCAGTGTTCGGCGCCGGGAATCAGGGATTTGATGGCGCTCATCATCTGGCAGCCGTTGCAGACGCCAAGGGCGAAGCTGTCCGGGCGCTTGAAGAAGGCGGCGAACTGCTCGCGGCAAGCCTCGTGCATGAGGATGGTTCTGGCCCAGCCCAGCCCGGCGCCGAGCACGTCGCCGTAAGAGAAGCCGCCGCAGGCGGCCAGCCCCGTGAAATCTTCAAGCTTGACGCGACCGGCGAGGATGTCGCTCATATGCACGTCGACGGCGGCAAAACCGGCGCGGTCAAAGGCGGCGGCCATTTCGTAATGGCTGTTGACGCCCTGCTCGCGCAGGATGGCGACGCGCGGGCGGTTGGGCGCGGCAGGATAGACTGCCGTCAAATCGGCTGCCGGGTCAAAAGTGAGTTTGGGCGTCAGGCCCGGATCGGCGGTGTCGAGGAGGCGGTCAAATTCCTCCTGGGCGCAAACGGGGTTGTCGCGCAGGCGCTGCATCCGGTAGCTGGTTTCCGACCAGGCGCGGTGCAGATCGACGCGCTTTTCGGCAAGCACGCGCCGGGCGTTGCGGATGACGCGGATTTCGTCCCCGTCGTTGAGGCCGCCGACGAAGTGGTAAGGCACGCCAGCGGCGCGGAGAATGGGCGTGACCCGCTCGCGGTCGGCGCGGCGGATCTGGATCAGCGCGCCGAGTTCTTCATTGAACAGAGCGCCGACGATGCGCTCGAAATCGCGGCCCGCCAAGAGGTCGGGGCGTTTTTCAGCGCCATCGACATCGAGTGTGGCGGCATCAAAACAGAGGCCGTCGAGATCGAGCGAGACGCCGCAACGGCTGGCAAAGGCCATTTCGCAGGCGGTGACGAACAGGCCGCCGTCGGAACGGTCGTGATAAGCGAGCAGCAGCCCGGCGCGCTTGAGTTGCTGGACGGCGGCAAACAACCCCTGAAGTTGGGCCGGGTTGTCGACATCCGGCGCGTCGTCGCCGGTGGCGTTGTACACCTGCGCCAGACTTGAGCCGCCAAGGCGGGCCTTGCCCCAATGCGGGCCGAGATCGAGCAGCAGCAGTTCCGTTTCGCCCTGATCGGTGACCAGCAGCGGGGTTGCCGTCCGCCGCACGTCATCGACGGCGGCAAAGGCGGTGACGACAAGCGACAGCGGCGAGACGACCTGTTTCTTTGCGCCGCCTTCTTCCCAGGCCGTCCGCATCGACAGCGAATCCTTGCCGACGGGAATCGAGACGCCGATGGCCTGGCACAGCGCCGCAACGCTGTCGACGGCGGCATACAGCCGGGCGTCTTCACCGGCCACGCCGCAGGCCGCCATCCAGTTGGCCGAGAGCTTGACCATGCCGAGATCGCCGACATCGGCGGCGGCCAGATTGGTCAGCGCCTCGCCAAGCGCCATGCGGCCGGAAGCGGGCGCGTCGAGCACGGCCAGCGGCGCGCGTTCGCCCAGGGCAAAGGCTTCGCCGCGATAACCCTGATAACTCATGGTGGTGACGGCGACATCGGCGACCGGCACCTGCCACGGCCCGACCATCTGGTCGCGGGCGGTCATGCCGCCGACCGAGCGGTCGCCGATGGTGATAAGAAAGGTCTTGTCGGCAATGGCGGGCAAGCGCATGAGGCGGTAAGCGGCCTCTTTCAATTCGACCGAAGCCGCGTCAAACGGCGCCAAGACGGGAGGCGTTGACCTCACGTCGCGGGTCATGCGCGGCGGTTTGCCGAGCAGCGCCGCCATTTCCATATCGACCGGATTGACGCCGAAATGGGCGTCGGTCACGGTCAGATGGCCGTCGCCCGTCGCTTCGCCGACGACGGCAAAGGGGCAACGCTCGCGCTCGCACAGCGCCTGAAACTCGGCGAGGCGAGCGGGAAGAATGGCCAACACATAGCGTTCCTGTGCTTCATTCGACCAGATTTCAGCGGGCGACATGCCCGGCTCCTCGATCGGTACCTTGCGCAAATCGAATCTCGCGCCGACGCCGCCGCCGTGGGCCAGTTCCGGCAAGGCGTTGGAAACGCCGCCAGCGCCCACGTCGTGAATGGACAAAATGGGATTGTCCGCGCCCATCTGCCAGCAACGGTCGATGACCTCCTGGGCGCGCCGCTGGATTTCCGGGTTGCCGCGCTGCACCGAGGCAAAATCGAGATCTTCGGCATTGACGCCCGCTGTCATCGAAGAAGCCGCGCCGCCGCCCAGGCCAATCAACATGCCGGGGCCGCCCAGTTGCACGAACAGCGCGCCGACCGGCAACACCGGCGTCTTGAACGACTGCGCCGCCTGAATGCTGCCGAGGCCGCCGGCGATCATAATCGGCTTGTGGTAGCCGTACACGCTGTCACCCACCGCTTGTTCATAGGCGCGGAAATAGCCAGCGAGGTTGGGGCGGCCAAATTCATTGTTGAACGCCGCCGCGCCAATCGGCCCTTCGAGCATGATATCGAGCGCCGAGGCAATGCGCGACGGGCGGCCATAGGCCCGCAGCCACTCCGTTTCCCACGGCTGCGGCGCTTCCGGCAGGTTCAGATGGGAAACCGAAAAACCGCACAGCCCGGCCTTCGGCTTGGAACCCTTGCCGGTCGCCCCTTCATCGCGGATCTCGCCGCCGCTGCCGGTCGCCGCGCCGGGAAAGGGCGAAATCGCCGTCGGGTGGTTGTGCGTCTCAACCTTGGTCAGGATATGGGTCAATTCTTCCCGGTAGGCATAGCCGCCATCGGCATCCGGGTAAAAACGCGGGATGACCGCGCCGGCGATGATCGAAGCATTATCGGCATAAGCCATCACCGTACCCTGCGGGTTGGCCGCGTGCGTCTCGCGGATCATGCCGAACAGGGTCTTGTCCCGCTTCTGCCCGTCGATAACCCACGAGGCATTGAAAATCTTGTGGCGGCAATGCTCGGAATTGGCCTGGGCGAACATCATCAACTCGACATCCGTCGGGTTGCGGCCCGCCTGGGTAAAAATAGCCAGCAGATAATCGACCTCATCCTCCGACAAAGCCAAGCCCAGCGCCCCATTGGCCGCCACCAGCGCCGCCCGACCCCCGGTCAGCAGATCGACGGTCGAGAGCGGCTTCGGCGCAAAATGGCGGAACAATTCAGCGGCCTCGGCAAAACCGGCGAGCACCGATTCAGTCATGCGATCATGCAGCAGACCAGCGACGGTTTCCCGCTCCGCCGCCGTCAGCGCCCGGCCCCCGGCCAGCGCGACATGGTAGGCGACAACGCGCTCGATCCGCTCGATGGCAGGCTCCAGATCGCAATTGAAAGCAATCTCGGTGGCCTTCGACGACCACGGCGAAACCGTGCCCAGGCGCGGCGTGACGAGAAAAAGCGCGCCCTTGTTCTGATCCCCGCCCGCCGGACGCTCCTCCAGCAAAGCCGCCAGTTTCTGCCGCTCATCAAGGCTCAGAGAACGCTTGACCGCCGCCACATGCCAGTAATCCGCCGTCACCGACGCCAGATCCGGCGCCGCGAGAAGCAGCCGGGCGCGTAGCCGTTGCAGGCGGAAGGCGGAAAAAACAGCATCGCCCTTGAGGCAAAGAATCTCAGCCATGACGAAGATTTCAGGTTAAACGGGAAGGCCGCGATTATACCGGAGCGCCGGACGGGCCTGCCGGTCAGACTGTGGCGAGGCTTGCCGCCGGGTCACGTCCGGGTTGGTCTATGTCAGTCATCACGCTTGTCGCTCTTGACGCCATAGCGTTGAACAAGCGCGCCAACAAGGAAGATGGCGATGATTGCAAGGAGGTAAATGTATGGCGGAGACTGCGCTTCGCCAACGATTTCGGGGTCGCACATGCGAAGCTGGGCAAACACACCGGTGCTGAGGATACAGTCCGGGTCGCCAGCCTGAAACCAGGCGAGCAAAAGAATAGCCGCTACAAGTTCGAGAAAAATACCCAAAACGGTGGCGGCTTTCTTGATGTGGCGAACAAGCATGAACATTCCAGATAAATTATGCGGACAGCCTGATATGGAATCATAGAGCCGACAATTAATTATTGCGCAGTCAGCTCCATTTCCGTCATTCCCGCAAAAGCAGGGATGATGGCGTGGAAATACTCAAAATTTAATTACTGGGTCAATAGGCATCAGTTAACGCGCCTCAATCTTCTCAATCATTTTACTAATAGCGCCTTCGCTGCGCTTCATTTCTTGTGGTCTGGATAGCGTGGCATGTTTGGCAAGAAGCTCAAGGAGTTGAACCAATATGGCATTATCAGTCTCTGGCTCAGGCGACCATGCGCTACCACATCCAGCTTCAGGGGTTCTAAAATAATAGGAGGTGCCATCAAGCCCCCCGGCGTCGTCTTGCTCGCGTACAGACGATATTGCAGCACTGTAGATTCTGACGATCTTACTGGCATTTTCTTGACTAATGGGGGAGTGGTAGACCTTGATATTTATTTTTGGTGATACAAAATCCATATGGCTATTGCCGGTTGCCCAAAGGGATGGCTTGAATTTCACATAGTAAATTTCTGAGTCGACAAGGCGAACCGCAGATTCTGGAAAGAACGATGGGATAGTTGTGAGAGCAATCTGATACTCCGCCCCTGCGGCGACATCCACTCTTTTCTCAATGCCTTGGTAGTATTCGCTCAGGGGATATTCCCGGCAAGGCTCAAGCACGCTTTGGGCATGGGTTATATTTGATTGCAGGATGCACATCGGCAATGTCAGCAGCAGAAATCGCTTCATTTGATCTCAACCCCAGTAGTTTCCTTATTGCTCTTGATCCGGCACAAACCTCAGCACATTGCCGTTGATGCAGTAACGCTTGCCGCTGGGCGGCGGGCCGTCGTCGAAGACGTGGCCCAGGTGAATGCCGGAACTGGCGCTGCGGACTTCGACGCGGCGCATGTCGTGGCTGTTGTCTTCATGCAGGGTCAAAGCGCCGGGCAGCGGGTTGAAGAAGCTGGGCCAGCCGGTGCCGCTCTCGAATTTGGCGTCGCTCCTGAAAAGCGGCGCGCCGGTAATCGGGTCGACGAAGGTTCCGGGGCGTTTTTCGTCAAGGTGCGAGCCGGTTCCGGGGTATTCCGTGCCTTCCTCGAAGGCGATTTTCTGCTGGGCGGGCGTCAGCAGATGAAAACCCAGCCACTTCCAGAAGCGTTCTTGCTCGCCGTTGTAGCCGGTGTAGCGGGAGATTTCTTTGCCCTTTTCAAAGAGTACGATGGTCGGCGTGGCGAACAAGGCTTTTTCCAGCGCCCAGCCTCTCGGCGGCTCGACGCTCAGGGTGCTGGCGATGGCGACCGGCGATTGCCAGCGGTCGAGTACATCGGCCCGGAATTGCTGGCAGTACGGACAATCCTCGCCTTCAAACACAATCAGTTGACGGGCGAAATGGAGCGATTGGCCATCGAGCGCCGCTGTTTTTGCGATCCTTGCCGCCGTCTTGACCGGGCTGGCGTCAGCCGCCGGGTACTTGACGCCGGTACCGCCCAGGCCGCAGTAGCCGTCGGGGTTCTTGACGAGGTAATCCTGATGGTATTCCTCCGCCGGGAAGTAAGCCTTGAGGGGCGCGATTTCGCTGGTGATCCGGCCCCGCTTGCCTGCCGACAGGGCGCTCTGGTAAGCCTCCCGCGTCTTTTGGGCAACGGCCAGTTGGGCTTCGCTGCGGGTGTAAATGGCACTGCGGTAATTGCTGCCGATGTCGTTGCCCTGGCGGTCGCCCTGGGTCGGGTCGTGGTTTTCCCAGAACGCGATCAAGACCTGTTCGAGACTGACCCTGGCCGGGTCGAAGCTGACCCTGACGACTTCGGCGTGGTTGCGCTGCGTGCTCCTGCCCTGCCGCAGCAGCCGTTCCTGCGCCAGCACGGCGTCGTAGCTGCCCGCTATCTCGCCATTGGCGTAGCCGCTTTCGACATCGACGACGCCGGGAATGGCCGCCATGCGCTTTTCAGCGCCCCAGAAGCAACCCATGCCGAGAACGATGGTTTCGATTTTGGGTGACGGCGCGGCAAATAAAAGAGTGGAGGAGAGAAGCAAAATTACGCCTTGAATCATTGAACGGAAAATCATCGCGGGCCTTTCAAGCGCAGCGGAGGCCGCCTGACGGGAGGTTGACGGCAAAAAGCGGCGGTGGTTCCGCGCAGCGCGGTCGCTTGGCGCTATGCCCGCGCGCCTTTTTCGCCGCGCAGCTTGCCGACCAGCTTGACCAGCGCCAGCGCCGCCAGTCCGGCCACCATGCCGACGACGACATCAAGCGCCACTGAGGCCACCTTGCTGAACAGGCCAAGGCCATCCGTCAGCGCGGCAATGGCGTGATGCAAAAAGGGCAAACCGTGCGTCAGAATGCCGCCGCCGACCATGAACATGGCGGCGGTGCCGATCACGGCCAGCGCCTTCATCAAGCGCGGCGCGGCCAGCACCAGTCCCTTGCCGACGGCTTGGGCCAGCGCGTCAGGGCGGCGTTGCAGGTAAAAGCCCAGGTCATCCATTTTGACGATGGCGGCAACCAGGCCATAAACCCCGACCGTCATGATCAGGCCGATACCAGCCAGCACGATCAGGCGCGTGGCAAACGGCTGGGCGGCGACAGTGCCGAGCGCGATGACGATGATTTCCGCCGAGAGAACGAAATCGGTGCGGATCGCGCCCTTGATTTTTTCAGCTTCCAGCGTGGCGAGATCGGGGGCGGCGCTGATCGTTGCCGCGGCATCGGGCTTTGCATCATGCGGCAGCCATTTGTGGGCCAGTTTTTCGACGCCCTCGAAACACAAATAAAGGCCGCCCAGCATCAACAGCGGCATCACCGCCCACGGCGCGAAGGCGCTGACGGCCAGAGCCAGCGGCACGAGAATCAGCTTGTTTTTCAGCGAGCCGACCGCCACCGCCCAGACGACCGGCAATTCCCGCTCGGCGCGGACGCCGGAAACCTGCTCGGCATTCAGGGCAAGATCGTCGCCCAAAACGCCCGCCGTTTTTTTGGCCGCCACCTTGGTCATCAAGGCCACGTCGTCAAGAACGCTGGCGATGTCGTCGAGCAGAAGAAGCAGGCTGCCACCCGCCATGAGCAAAATCCTTCAAAAAAATTCAGGGGCAAGCCGCGCCGCCCGCTTGCCAAAGGGCTGACGGCTATTTTTTCGGATCGTCCTCGGGCACCACGTAGTCACGGATCCATTCGGCGCGGCGATCGAGATGCGAGCGGCGGTCGGGTTCGACCAGATCGTTGGCGACCCGGTAAGGCAAAAGCTGGTTCTGGCGGCGTTCATTACCGCGGCGCTCCGTGTGGCGGGGCCGGTGGCCACGGCCAGTCAAACGGTTATCAGAGCCTTTCGGGGTCATCAACTTTCTCCAGCGCATCAAATATAGGGTTGCGATTATGCCAGAGGCCGACATCCTGTACAGGTTCGGGAAAGCGGTAAAATCGCCGCCGCCCCGGAACCCTGCCGCAAAATCCCGCATGACCGATTACTCCGCCGCCTCCATCCGCGTCCTCAAAGACCTCGAACCCGTCAGGGAACGGCCTGGGATGTACACCCGCACCGCCTGCCCGACCCATATCGTGCAGGAAGTGATCGACAACGCCGCCGACGAGGCGCTGGCCGGATTCGCCAAGCGCATTGCCGTGACCCTTCATGCCGATGGCGCGATCGAAGTCGCCGACAATGGCCGCGGCATCCCGGTCGACATCCACCCCGAAGAAGGCCGTCCCGCCGTCGAACTGGTCTTCTGCAAGCTGCACGCGGGCGGCAAGTTCAACAAGACGGCGGCGGGCAACCCCTACCGCTTTGCCGGCGGCTTGCATGGCGTTGGCGTTGCTGTGACCAATGCGCTATCGACGCGGCTGGAGGTTGAAATCCGGCAGGGCGGCGGCGTTTACCGGATCGCCTTCGAAAACGGCTGCGTCGCCCTGCCGCTGGCCCGCGTCGCCGACTGCGGCCCGCGCCTCAGCGGCACCACGGTGCGCGTCTACCCCGACCCGCGATATTTCGATTCGCCCCGGATCAATCTCGGCCAACTGGAGCATCTGTTGCGCTCCAAGGCCGTATTGATGCCCAATCTCACCGTCGAACTGGAAATCGCCGGGCAGGAAAAGAAAAGCTGGCGCTACCAGAACGGCATGGCCGATTATCTCGACGAAATGATGGCCGGTCAGCCGGTCGCGCCCATTTTCGTCGGCGAAAAAACAGTCGATGTCGCCAACGGCTTCGCCATCGGCGAAGGCGCGACCTGGGCGCTGGCTTGGTTCGAGGAAGGCGGCGGCAAGGAATCCTATGTCAACCTGATTCCGACGCTCGACGGCGGCACCCACGAAGCCGGGCTGAAAGCGGGTGTGTTTGAAGCCGTCAGGAGCTTTGCCGAACACCACGCCATGCTCCCGGCCAAGGTCAAACTGGCGCAGGAAGATGTCTGCGGCAAAATGAGCTTTCTCCTCTCGGCGAAAGTGCTCGATCCGCAATTTCAGGGCCAGACCAAGGAAAAACTGACCAGCCGCGACGCCTACAAACTGGTCGCGCAAATGGTGCGCGACCCCTTCGAGTTATGGCTCAACAGCCACCCCGATTGCGCCAGAAAAATCACCGAACTGGCCGTCAAGGCGGCGCAAAACCGTTTGAAATCAACAACCAAGGCCGAAAAGAAAAAATCCTCCGGCATCGCCACCCTGCCCGGCAAACTGACCGATTGCGAATCGGACGACATCGCCCGCAACGAGATTTTTCTCGTCGAGGGCGACTCAGCGGGCGGCTCGGCCAAACAGGGACGCGACAAGGAAACCCGGGCCGTCCTGCCGCTGCGCGGCAAGGTGCTGAACACCTGGGAAGTCGAACGCGGCCAGTTGTTCAAGAACAACGAGGTGCACGACATCGCCGTCGCCATCGGCGTCGACCCGCACGGCATCGGAGAGATCGACACGGTCGACCTCTCCGGCCTGCGCTACGGGCGGATCATCGTCATGTCCGACGCCGACGTGGACGGCAGCCACATCCAGGTGCTGCTATTCACCCTCTTTCTCAAACACTTTCCGGCCCTGGTCGAGCGCGGCCACATCCACGTCGCCCAGCCGCCGCTGTTCCGCGTCGACGTTGAAGGGCGCGGCCAGACGCGCAAAATCTATTGCCTCGATGAAGCCGAAAAAGAACAGACGCGGCAAAAACTGCGTGACGAAGGCATCGCCGACAACAAACTGAGCGTCTCCCGCTTCAAGGGTCTTGGCGAAATGAACCCGGATCAACTCTGGGAAACCACCCTCTGCCCCGACACCCGCCGCCTCGTGCCCTTTACCGCCAACCGCCAGACCATCGGCGAAATGACCGCCACCTTCAACCTCCTCATGGGCAAAAACGAAGCCGCCGGACGCCGGGCCTGGATGGAAAAGGACGGCGGGCTGGTTGAGGCGGATGTTTAACTTGACCTGAATGAAAACATCATCGTCGCTTCAAAGTGTTAGCATTACACCCTGTAATACAGGAGAGTCAGCCCATGACCATTTCCATCCGCCTGCCATCCGCAGATGAGGCGCTGCTCAAACGCGCGGCCAGCGCGTTACGGATGAGCAAATCCGAGTTCATCCGCCGCAGCATTGCCGCCTACGCCGAAAAGACCCTGCCCGATGAGCAGACATGGGCCGAAATCGACGCCCGCTACATCGGCCAAGGCGGCGGCCTGCGCCACCCGGAAAGCATTGCCGATCCGCGCCAGCGGGCCATCGTCGAGCGTTTGCGTGAAAAACACGGCTACGCTGGTTGATACCGGCTATCTGGTCGCCCTGTTCAACGACGGCGATCCTTACCACGCCGATGCGCGCGCCATGCTGGTCACGCTGGCTGGCGCGCCGCTTTACACCGTATGGGAAGTGCTGACCGAAGCCGGACACCTGCTGGACGACACCGGCAAGCTCAACCTGTTGCGCTGGGCGGCGGCAGGCCGTTTGTCCGTGCTGCATAGCGATGCCGCGCAGTTGGCCGCGATGGCCGATTTCAGCGAACGTTACGCCGATGGCGGCGCGGATCTGGCTGACGTGGCGCTGGTCTTCGCCGCCGATCGGATCAGTTGCTGGAACATTCTCACCATCGACCGACGCGACTTCGACCGCTATCGCTCCCCAAAAGGCAAAAAGTTCAAGCGCCTCTGGGTCAGGGATTGATCTGGGGTGTTTTTTACGCGAGCTTGTTCAGTCAATACAAATTCCGAACGGGAAGAACGGACTGTACAAGGCTACCAGCACCAACAAAAACAATAACGTCTCACCGGAAAAAATGGCCATCCTCAGCCAACGCATAGGGGGTTTATTTATCTGCAATTGCTGCCATATGACAACGATCAGAAGCAATGGCGTCCACAGAAAATATCGAAATTCAGTCAGCCACAGCGTCGGCGTGGGCAAATCCATTCCATATGGAGCATACATGGACTCAAACCGAGGTACGGCAAATGTCCCCCACAACCCCAGGATTGCGCCAAACGCCACCGCTGCAACAGCAAATACCGAAATCTTGGCCGCTTTCCAAAAGAAAACTCGTTTGATGAGCCAGATAATGACAAGCAGTGCCGTAGCGAATATCAAACCGGCGGCAAAAACCGTGAAAACTGGCGAATTGTCGAGATTGAAGCAATCACCAAAGGTGTCGATTGGCAGCGCCAATATACGCATCATTGTGTCGCCCTGCGACAGCGCCCTGTCAATATCGTGCTTCATTCGATTTGGAGCGTCTTAAAAAAACCCCATCTACTCGCCAACGAAAAGCCCGCTCGCGGCGGGCTTGGATTGTAACGTGGAGCAATAACCTCAGAGCAGTTCCTTCGGAATATTGCCGCCGTTTTCGGCCAGTTTGCGCAGCACGGTTTTGTGCAGCCACATGTTCATCTGCGCCGAGTCGCCCATTTTGTCGGCGGGGCAGCCCAGTTCGCCCGCCAGTTCCTTGCGCGCGGCAAGGCTGCTGTCGAGGCCGAGGAGTTTCATCAGGTCGACGATGGAGACTTTCCAGTTCAGTTTCTCCGGGTTCTTGGCGGCCATGCCTTCGAGCTTGGCGACGACGTCAACTGCGCTGATCGCCACCGGCGCGGGCGGAACCGGCGCGCTGGGGACGCTTGGGGCGGCGCTGGCGGCGGGTTTTGGCGCCGGGGCCGGGGCGGCGGCGGCTTCGCTTTGGCCAAAGCCGAGTTTGGCGAGGATGGTGCTGAAAATTCCCATGATCTTTCCTTTCGTAAAGTGTGCTGCAAGCGGCATGGCAAGGCGCTTCCAGCCATGATGAGCGGGAAGGATGTTTTTAGCATAAATGAGTGGGCGACGGCTAGCGTTTTGCGGCCAACACGGCATCCGGCACGATCAGTGAAATCCGCTGCTGCCGACTTCAAGTAAGATCGCGCCTTGCCTTTTGATGCGTTTTTGAGTCCGTGACATGACTGACCAGTTGGACCTGTTTGCGTCCACCCCGCCGCTACCGCCCGCAGCGAGCGGCCCGGCGGATGACATCCCCTCGCCTGCCGATTACGCTGCCCGCCGTTATCTCGAATACGCGATGAGCGTGGTCACGGGCCGCGCCCTGCCCTCCGCCGCCGATGGTCAGAAGCCGGTGCAGCGGCGCATTCTTTACGCCATGCACCGGATGGGGCTGTACAAAAGCCCGCGTCACGTCAAATCAGCGCGGGTGGTTGGCGATGTGATCGGCAAATACCATCCGCATGGCGATGCCTCGGTTTATGACGCGATGGTGCGCATGGCCCAGGCGTGGAGCCTGCGTTACCCGATTGTCGATGGACAGGGCAATTTCGGCTCGCGCGACGGCGATAACGCCGCCGCCATGCGCTATACCGAGGCGCGGCTGACGCCGATCGCCGAATTGCTGCTCGCCGAAATTGACGAAGGCACGGTCGACTGGAAGCCCAATTACGACGGCGTCAATGAGGAACCGGCGCTGCTCCCCGCCCGTCTGCCGTTTTGCCTGCTCAATGGCGCTTCCGGCATCGCCGTCGGCATGGCGACCGAGATTCCGGCGCACAACCTCTCGGAAGTAGCGGCGGCGGCGGTTGCCTTGATCCGCAACCCGGCATTGACGGCAGAAGATGTGCTCGGCTTCATCCCCGGCCCCGATTATCCGGGCGGCGCGCAAATCATTTCAGCGCCGGAAGAAATCGCCGCCATTTACCAAAGCGGCCGCGGCAGCCTGCGCGTCCGCGCCCGCTGGAAAATCGAGCATCTGGCGCGCGGCCAGTGGCGGCTGGTCATCACCCAACTGCCGCCGGGCGTGTCGACGGCATTGGTGATGGCGGAAATCGAAGCCTGCTCCAACCCGGTCGCCAAAGAAAAAGCCGGTAAAAAGGCATTCACGCCGGAACAGCTCAATCTCCGGGCGGCCTTTCTCGCGGCCATTGGCGAAGGCGGCGCGCGCGACGAATCGGGCAAGGAACACGCCATTCGCCTGGTCATCGAACCGGCCTCGTCGCGGCAGGGGCCGGACGACCTGATCTGCCTCTTGCTCGCCCACACCAGTCTGGAAACCAACGCCGCGATCAACCTGACTGTTCTCGGCGTCGACGGCAATCCGCGCCAGGCTTCGCTTGCCAGCATCATCGAGGCATGGTGCCGCTTCCGTCTGGCAACGGTTGAGCGGCGCAGCCGCCACCGCCTGGAAGCCGCCGAAAAGCGCATCCACATCCTCGAAGGCCGACAGGCCGTGCTGCTCGACATCGAGCGGGTGATTCAGGTAATCCGCGAAGCCGACGACCCCAAGGCCGACCTGATCGCCCATTTCAAACTGAGCGAACTTCAGGCCGAGGACATTCTGGAAATCCGCCTGCGCCAGTTGGCCCGGCTCGAAGGCGTCAAAATCAGCGAGGAACTCGCCAAACTGCGGGAAGTTGCCCAAACCTTGCGCCATCTGCTCGCTTCCGACAGCGCCCTGCGCCTTTCGGTCGCCGCCGAAATCGAAGCCGACGCCGCAAAATACGGAGACGCCCGCCGCACCCTGATCGAAGCCGCCGATAAAGTCACCCTCGCCGATACCAAAAAGCTGTCGATTCCCGACGAGCCGACGACGCTGATTGTCTCCCGGCACGGCTGGCTGCGTTCGCGCAGCGGTCACCACATCGATCCGGCGCAACTCGCTTTCCGTTCCGGCGACAGCCTCCTTGCCTGCCTCCCTTGCCGCACCGTCGATCATCTGGTTCTGCTCGACAGCAAGGGCCGCGCCTATTCCATCGCCGCTGCCGACATTCCCGGCGGCAAAGGCGATGGCGTTCCGGCCACCTCGCTCGCCGATTTTCAGGATGGCGGCAAGCTCTGTCTGGCGCAGGCCGTCTCGGTCGAAGAACTGGCGGCGGAAAAACGCTATCTGCTCGCCGCCGACGGCGGCTACGGCTTTTGCTGCCGCGCCGAAGACCTGCTCTCGCGCGGCAAGGCGGGCAAAGCCCTGATGACCCTGAATGAACTTGAAACCCCGGTGGTTTTTCAACCCGCCCCGGCGGACGGCGAGGTCGCCATCTTCACCCGCGATGGCCGGGCGCTGGTCTTCGCCAGCGCCGAAATCCGCCTCCTGCCCAAAGGCCGCGGCCTCAAACTGATCGCCGCCGCGCCGGGCAAAACGGCGCTGGCAGAAATCATCCCGGTTATCGACGGCCGCGCCGGCAAACTCAAGGGCGAGCGCCTGGAATCCTGCCGTGGTCAGCGCGGCGGCAAGGGCAAGCCGGTCAGGGGGCGGGTTGTAGGCTCCAGAAGCCAGCCATAAAAAAACCGGAGCCAGAAGCTCCGGTTTTTTTTGATTGCAGCGTCGGCGCTCAAGCGGCCTTCTTGCTGTTCTTCGGGGTGGCGATATTGGCCGCCTTCAGGGTCGCCGCGGTGGCGGCGGAAACGCTGGCTTCGGCCACTTCAGCCGCCTGTTTGGCAGCCTTGTTCACGCTCTCGTAAGTTTCATTGGCGGTCTTGATCGCCGACTTGACGGCGGCCACCGTCGCTTCCGAACCCGCCGGAGCGGCAGCCAGCGCCTGCTCGACCAGACCGGAAACCTGGGCGTTGGCCTCGGCGATATGACTCTCGACTTCCTTGGCGATCTTGTCCTTGGTTTCGGTGGCAATGGCGATCACGTTGCGCGAATACTCCATGCCTTTTTCAAGCGTCGGCGAGGCAAAGGATTGCTGGAGGTTGACGAAGGACTGGACATCCTTGGCGCCAAGCAGGGTGTTGAAATTGGCGGTCGAGGTTTCAAAAGCCGAACGGGCCGCCGACAGGTTCAAGAGGGAAAGACGCTCGATACCGTCGAAGGTGGTGTTGGCGAAAAACTGGGCAAAGTTCAGACCGGACTTGGCAAATTCTTGGGGTTTGGCAAACATCATAAATCTCCTGAAAATTTGGGTTGTTTGATTCAACTACTTATGTTGCACTGCAACATGAACCCATTTTAATCTCATAATTTGCCTTGTCAAGAACTTTGTTGCATTGCAACAAATTATTTTCAGCCCAGGCAGAAAGGCAGGCCCCGTCAAAGGAAAGCCACCCAGACGCCAGCCACCAGCAAGGACAGGAGCGCCACCGGCACGCCCGCTCTGGCAAAATCGCCAAGGCTGATGACCACCTCGCGCCCGCGTCCTTCTTCAACAACGATGATGCCGGCCAGGCTGCCGAACAACAGGGCATTGGACGAGAAGCCGGTGCCCAGGGCAATGGCCGCGCCAAGGGCGAGCGGGTGAGCAGCGCCGTCGAGGAAGGGCAAGACCAGCATCACGGCGGGATTATTGCCCACCACATTGCTGAGAATGCTCATCAACAGCAGCATGGATATGGGGTCGTGCAGGTTGAAGCCGATTTTCCCCAGTTCGCCGAGCAATTTTTGCGGCAGCCCGGTCGAAGTCATAGCGGCATTGACGACGAACAAACCCATGATCAACAAGAGCAGATTGCCATCGACCCTTTGCAACACGTCCTTCGAGGCGACGCGGCGGCTGATGAGCAACAGGCTGGCGCCCGCCAGGGCAATCGCCACATGCGGAAAATCGGTGGTGACGAAGGCGACGATGACCGCCAGCGTGACCACGGCGGCCTTGGTGATTTCGACTTTGTCCAGCCGGGCCGGAGCGTGCGGCATGGCCGTGGCCTGGCCCGCCGCTGCCAGACGCCAGCGGCCACGATAGATGAAGGCCAGAGCGCCCCAGATGACGGGCAGGCCAAGCACGGCGGGCAAGGCGGCGGCCTGCATGAAACTGACGAAGGAAAGACGCAGCGCTTCGGCGGCAATCATGTTCTGCGGGCTGCCGATCAGGGTTGCCGCAGCGCCGATGTTGGCGGCAAAACAAAAACCGAGGAGGAAAGGCACGGGCTTGAAGCCGCGCGCCAGACAAATCGAAACCAGCATCGGCGTCATGGCGACGACCACCACGTCGTTGGTCAACACGGCGGACAAGCCAGCGGTGACGACGATCAGGACAGCGAGCAGCGCCTCTGGCCGGATGTCGAGATTGCCGACTTGCTCGGCAATCCAGTCGTAAAAACCGGCGACCGAAAAGGCCGACGAGATGACCATCAGCCCGAACAGGAGGCCGACCGTCCGGTAATCGACGGCATTCCAGGCCGCTTCCGGCGAAATGCCGCCGCTGGCGACCAGCAGCATGGCCCCGGCCAGCACCGCGCCGGTCCGGTCGAGGCGAAAGCCGGGGAAGTGACCAATCGCCAGCGCGACATAGACGCAGCAAAAGAGGATGAGGGTCAGATTCATGTTCTCGCAGGCTAAAAAACCGTTTTTACGACCGGCGTCTTGCGCTCCCGACAGGTCGTCCCGTAATGACATAATGCTAAATCTTTCCGCAGCATGAGGTGAAGCATGAAGCAAAAAAACGCGCATCCGGCGGCTGCCGGAACAGGCGAGGCCAGCGAACCTGTCAAACTGAAGATCCGGGGCAAAGAGCGCATTTTCGCCATCGACGATCCACATCTGCCCGACTGGATCGACAAGCACGCCTTGGAATCGGGACGTTTCCCGTACAAACACCAATTCGACCGCGATCTTTACGAGGAAGAACTGCGCCGCCTCCAGATTGAACTGGTGAAAATGCAGTTCTGGCTCAAAGCCAGCGGCAAGCGGCTGATGGCGCTGTTTGAAGGACGCGACGCGGCAGGCAAGGACGGCACCATCAGCGCCATCCACCAATACCTGAACCCACGCTCGGCGCGCGCCGTCGCCCTCGACAAACCGACCGCAACCGAAGCCAGCCAATGGTATTTCCAGCGTTACATCGCGCACTTTCCAGCGGCGGGCGAAATCGTCCTGTTCAATCGCTCCTGGTACAATCGCGCCGGCGTCGAGGCGGTGATGGGGTTTTGCACGCCCCGGCAATACGAAAATTTCCTCGAAACAACGCCGCATTTCGAGGACATGATCGTCGAAGAAGGTATTTTGTTTTTCAAATTCTGGCTCAACATCGGCAAGGAAATGCAACTCAAACGCTTCCATGACCGCCGCCACGACCCGCGCAAAATCTGGAAGCTGTCGCCGATGGATGTCGCCGCCATCAACCACTGGGACGATTACACCGCCCGGCGCGACGCCATGCTCAAAGCCACGCACCGCCAACGCGCCCCGTGGCTCGTCGTCCGCGCCAACGACAAGCGGCGGGCGCGTCTCAACGTGATCCGCCACCTGCTGCACGCGGTCGACTACGACGGCAAGGACAAAGCCGCAATCGGGCGCGTTGACCGGAAGATCATGCAGCCAGCGGCGGATTTTCTGAAACAGGATTGAAACCGGGACGGACGGCCCTGAATCCGCTGGTCGCAAAAAGGGCGCCTTCCGTAAAAGACGCCCTTTGCTGTTATTGGCGCGCCCGGAGCGATTCGAACGCCCGACCCTCTGGTTCGTAGCCAGATACTCTATCCAACTGAGCTACGGGCGCGCTGCCAAGCCGCGCATTATACTGGCCCCGGCTTTGATTGCAAGCCGTTTTCGGGAATTTTCCCGCGCCTGTCGGCTGGCTGCGTCACTGTCCGCTCACAGCGGGCGGTACGGTCGATGCGGGAGCGTCGATGGCGGGGCTGGCAGCAGATCGGCTAAAGATTCCCGCAGTTGGGCGGCGTTTGCCGCCGTGACTTTGGACAGCTTATCGAGCACAGGGGCATTGACGACGAGTATGCCGAGCATTGCGGCCAGCGCGAGGCAGGCGAACGGGGATTGGTCTTGGGTCATTTTCGGCGCTCCTGTGGTTATTGTGCCTCCCTCGGAGCAAACTTCGCGCCAGATGAATTTTTACTTAAAAATCAATCCACTCGATCAACATCCCGGTTTCAAACGTCGCTGCCGGGCGACAGCCCGCCCGGTGCGCCAGCCGTCCTTATCCTTCCTTGCCGCTCGCGCCGTCGCTGCGGAACATGGCCGGAGTCAGGTCATGTTTCTGCAACAGGCGGTAGAACTCGGTGCGGTTGCGGTCGGCGATGCGGGCGGCGTCGGCGACATTGCCGTCGGTCAGCTTGAGCAGTTGAACCAGATAGTTGCGCTCGAAACGCTGTTTGGCCTCGGCGTAGTTGAGCGTTTCCATCGGCGGCACGCGCAGGGCGCGCTGCACCAGCGACAGCGGGATGAGGGGCGTCGACGTCAGGGCGCAGCTTTGTTCGACGACGTTGTAGAGTTGCCGGACGTTGCCCGGCCAGGAAGCGGCGGCCAGAGCTTCAAGCGCCGCCGGGGCAAAGCCGGTGATCGGCTTGCCGTATTTGGCGGCCACCTGCTGGACGAAATGGGCGGCGAGGAGCGGGATATCCTCGCGCCGTTCGTCCAGCGGCGGCAGCGTCAGCGACACGACATCGAGGCGGTAATAGAGGTCTTCGCGGAATTGTCCTTCGGCCATCGCCGCATCAAGGTCGCGGTGAGTGGCCGAGAGCAGGCGGACATTGACCGGTTCGACCCGCGTCGCGCCGACCGGGCGAACGCCCCGCTCCTCCAGCACGCGCAGCAGTTTGACTTGCAGCGACAGCGGCATGTCGCCAATTTCGTCGAGGAACAAGGTGCCGCCGTTGGCCGCCTGGATGAGGCCGACGCGATTGCTGGCGGCGCCGGTGAACGCGCCCTTGACGTGGCCAAAGAGTTCCGATTCGAGCAGTTGTTCGGGAATGGCGCCGCAGTTGATGGCGACGAAGGGGCCGCGCGCCCGTGGGCTGGCCCGGTGGATGGCGCGGGCCAGCACTTCCTTGCCGGTGCCGCTCTCGCCACGGATCAGGATGCTGGCATCCGATTGGGCGACCATCCGGGCTTCGGCCATCAGTTCGGCCATCCGGCTGCTGCAAAAAACCACGCCTTCGAGCCAGTCGCCCGCTGCGCCGCTGCTGCTCGTTAGCGGATCGAGCGGCGGGCCGGAGGCTGACAGGTGCAGAGCCTGGTCGATCTTGGCCAGCAGCGTCTGACTGTCGAAGGGTTTGGTCAGATAGCCGAACACGCCTTTGGAAGTGGCCGCCACGGCGTCGGGGATGGTGCCGTGCGCTGTCAGCAGGATGACCGGCAGGCTGGGCCGGGTGATGCGCAATTCCTCAAACAGCGCCAGGCCGTCACGGCCCGGCAGGCGCACGTCGCTGACGACGACGCGCGGCGGGTCGACGGCGATCCGGGCCAGGGCCTCCTCCGCCGACCCTACCGCCGTTACCCGGAAACCGCGCACCTCAAGGCGAATGGCGAGGAGCCGGAGAATATCCTCGTCGTCGTCGACGATCAGGATATGGGCGCCTCTGTTATGGCTTGCCGCTGCCGTCATGGCGTCTCCCCCTGCCCTGTCCGCGACCGGGCGCGCGGCGTCAGGCTGCGCTCAATGTCGGCGAGGCCGTCGAGTTTTTCCTTGAGTTCCTGCGCCCGCCGCTGACTTTCCTTGAGTTGCTGTCCCTGCCGCTCAAGCGCCGCGTCGAGGCGCAGACGCTCGTTGTAGTCATCGGCCAGCAAGCGGGCCAGGCCATGCAGTTCCTGCGCCGCCGGGTCATTGTCGCGCAGCGTTTGCTCGACCAGCGCCAGCGCCCTGGCGGCATCGGCCTGGCCGCGCGGATGACCGATCACCATCGCCCGGCAAAGCAGAACCGCCGGTCTTGACGGCAAAGCCGCCAGCAGGCTTTGCTCCCGCGCCAACTGGGCGGCGCTCATCCCTTCCAGCGTCTGGTAGTAGGCCAGCGGCGGCAAAAAGCCCGGCGGCTCGATCGGCTTGGGCTGTTCAATGGGCGGCTGACTTTTGGCTGGCGGCGGCGGCGGGGCATGCATACAGGCGGACAGCGCGAGCATCCAGGCCAACAGGCCAAGCGTCCGCCAGCCCGCGCGGGCGGGGCCAGACGCTGCGCCGGGGTCAATTTCATATTCCATCGGGTATTTCCACCACAAAACAAGCTCCTCGCTCAAGCGGCATCGCCGCCACCGTTCCCGCCATCGCCCGCACCAGTTCGCGGACGATGGACAAGCCGACGCCGCTGCCGCGGCGCGGATTGGGCGCCAGCCGCCGCCCCTGGACAAAAGGATCAAAAATGCGCGTCCGATCCTCCTCCGCCACGCCCGGCCCCTGATCGGCGCAGGTAAAACGCAGCACGCCTTTGGACTGCTCCAGGGCCAATCTGACTTCACCGCCTTCGGGGCTGAAGTCGAGGGCATTGGATAAGAGATTATCAAACACCACGCCCAGTTTCTCGGCATCAATCAGCGCCGTGCCGGATTTTGGCGCCTCCACGGCAACCCGCACCTGCCGCGACTGGGCGTGCAATTCACGCGCCTTGATGATTTTATTCAACACCTTGCGCGGCTGCTCGCGCTCAAGGCGCAGATTTCTCGCTCCGAAAGCCGCCGCGTTGAGATCAAGCAGACTCTCGATCTGACGCTGCAAGGCAGTCACGTTGTGTTGCAGGATTTCGACAATTTCGCGCTGGCTTTCGCCAAGCGGCCCCGGCACTTCTTCCCGTATCAGGGCGACGCCCTCCTTGAGCGCCGTCAGCGGCGTTTTCAATTCGTGCGAGACGTGGCGCAAGGCGCGTTCGCGGTCGGCTTCAAGATCGGCGAGGCGCTGGCGCAGCCAATCGAGGCGGCGGCCAACCTGGCGCAAGTCATCCGGCCCGCCAAGCCGCACCGGCTCGTCAAAGCGATTGGCGCCGAGATGACTGATCGCCTGCTCCAGATGGCGCAGCGGCCACACCAGCCACCAGCCCATAGCCAGGGCAGTCAGCACGGCACCGCCCAGCGCCAGCACAATCTGCCCGCCCAAGGCCAGGCGATGCACTTCCAGTTCATTGAGCAAAACGGCGTTCTGGCGCTCGATCCAGTGCTGCCCCGCCTGCTTGAGCAGACCATTCAGCTCCATCAAGCGATCGAGCAGGGCCGTCAGTTCATCCTTGCCGATCCGCTTGTCGAGACTCCCGCGCAGCGCCCCGGCAACCGTCCGCCAGCCGTTGAGCAAGGGCGACAACACGTCCGCCGATTGCCTATCAAGACGATCGACCAGCAACAGCGACTGACCCAGGCGTTCTTCAAAACGCTGACGAAACGCCGGTTCATTGACCACCAGATATTGCCGCGCGCTGCGCTCAATATCGACGCTGCGCTCGGCCAGTTCCTGAATCGCGGCAGTCAGCTCAATCGCCTGCTCGCTGCTCCGGCGGCTTTGTTCGAGCAGTGTTTCGACCAGCATCCAACTGCGCAGGGCAACACCGCCCAGAAGCAGAACAATGACGGCAAAGCCGATCAACATGCCTTGACGAAAGGAAATCCGGATCATCCACGACCCAAAAACAAAAAAGCGCAGTTTAGAGCGGTTTTCACTCAAATGCTTACACTCGTTCGGGCGGGTGCGATTCAAACTGCTGCACGACGCCGCCTTTTCTCCCTCTCCCTCCTTCGATCCTTCGACAAGCTCAGGACAGGCGAAGCTCAGGACAAGCTTGTGGGAGAGGGCGTCCCTCACCTCCTGCCCCTCTCCTGTACAGACCGGCCACATCGCTGACGGTTGTTCGGAGACATGGTGGACGGTTTTCAAAGGGATTTTCCCACAATGGCGACGCCCTGTTTCAAGTCGATGAATCCGACCTTGGTGCTGTA
>JAITMS010000004.1 GCA_031277255.1 Azonexus sp. | reverse complement strand
TACAGCCCCCCCCCCCCCCCGCAAATCAATATCCACTTGCGCTTACTCATGCTGATTAGCAGAGCCGGAAACATCAGGTACAACACAAATTCAATACCGAGTGACCAGCCTCCTGTGATGACTGATGTTTGCCCGGGGTTAGCTAAACCGAACAGAAAGCTTAAGTTTAGGAATATAAATGGTAAATTCCATCCTCTATCGTCAATAAGCGGAGTAACGATAACAACGATCCACAGCAAAGGAGCCAACCGAAAAAATCGGGCTGTAAAAAAACCGGCAAGCGGATAACCGCGCGCCAGTTTTTCCGCATACGCGATATACAGACTGGCACCACTCAGTACGAAAAATATATACACCCCGTATAAGCTGAGGTTATATGGGTAAGCTTCTCCCAACCAACCCAAGATGTGATTGCACGCAACACCGATGGCGCACAACCCTCGAAGGATGTCAAAACCATAGATACGCATGTCCTACCTTCTCATCTTCTGCTGCGATATTGACCATGAAGTCCAAGCCCTAAGACGACCAAAGTTGCTATGGCTACCTGATCAGCAGCATCCAAATCGGCCCCCATCGGCAAGCTCATTACCTGTTTGGCGAGGCTCCCTGCAACTGGCGTGAGCGCGCCTTTGCAATGGTGGTAGGCGGGTTGTTCATTCAAGGGAACCGGATAATGCACGGCAGTCGGGATGCCTGCTCCTTGCAAACGAGCTTGCAGGGCTTCTCGGTCATCGACAAGCACGGTGTACTGGGCAAAAACGCTGCTGCGATCCGCGCGTTGCGCGATGCGGCGTAAGCCGCGCTGGTCGAACAGTTCGTTGTAGCGTTGGCCGATGGCAAGACGTTGCTTAATTTCCCAGTCAAAACGTTCCAGTTTCGCCAGCACGATGGCGCACTGCAAAGTATCCATACGGCCTCCAACGCCAATTCGGGTATGAACATAGCGTTTGCTTTGTCCATGTACGCGGATTTCGCGGCAGGCTTGCGCCAATGCGTCGTCATTGGTGAAGATGGCGCCACCATCGCCATAGCAGCCCAGCGGTTTACTGGGGAAAAAACTGGTGCAGCCGATGGTGGACAGATTGCAACTCTTGCATCCTTTATAGGTTGCGCCAAAGCTCTGCGCGGCGTCTTCAATGACGGGGATATTGCCGTGGCGGGAGGCAATGGCGTTGATTGCGTCCATGTCCGCCGGTTGTCCGTACAGGCTGACGGGCATGATCGCGCGGGTGCGCGGGGTAATGAGTGCTTCGACGAGGCTGGCATCCATGTTGCCGGTATCTGGTTCGACATCAACAAATACTGGCGTTGCGCCTAACAGCACAATGACCTCGGCGGTGGCGACAAAAGTAAATGGCGTGGTGATGACTTCATCGCCAGGCTTGATCCCCAGCGCCATCAAGCTGATGAGCAGGGCTTCCGTGCCGCTGGCGGCGGTGACGCAATGTTTTGCTCCGGTATACGCCTCAAGCCTCGACTCCAGTTCGCGCACCTCTGGCCCCATGATGTATTGGCCGTGTTCGAGCACGGCCTGAATGCGCTCGTTGATTGGGTCGCGCAGGGCCTGATACTGCTTTTTGAGATCAATGAATTGCATGGCTTTATGATTCCTGCGTGATCTTGCAAACACCATTTTCAAGAATATATTGATCCCCCGTATGTGGGCATACGGTTTGTCCATTACCCTTTAGCGGCAGATCAAGTTTTTTGCCGTAGCGGCTCATCCAGCCGATTTGGCGCGCCGGAACGCCGACCATCAGGGCAAAATCAGGCACGTCTTTATTGATGACGGCGCCCGCGCCGACAAAGGCATGGCGGCCCACGGTGACGCCACAAACGATGGTGCTGTTGGCTCCGAGAGTGGCGCCTTTTTTGATTAACGTATCGCGATATTCACTTTTTCGCTCAATCAATGATCGCGGGTTGTACACGTTGGTAAACACCATGCTGGGGCCGCAGAATACGCCTTCTTCAAGGGTAACATTGTCGTACACGCTGACATTGTTCTGGATTTTGCAGTGGTCGCCGATGATGACTTTGTTGCCCACGAATACGTTTTGTCCGAGCGAGACGCCTTTGCCTATTTTCGCACCGCCGCAGACGTGAACGAAGTGCCAGACGCGGCTGCCTTCGCCAATTTGCGCCCCATCGTCGACGATGGCGCTGGGGTGAGTGGTGACCGTCATGGCTCAATATTCTAGCGGCAGTGAAATGGTTTTGCCGTCACGGGCAGCCAGATAGGCAGCGATCAGCACCTCCAATGACTTCAGCCCCTCTCTCCCGTCGGTTTCCGGTTCAGCGTCGCCGCGCAGCACATCGACCACATTCTTGTAATAAAGAGGATGCCCAAAGCCATAGACCGAGGTGGTTTGATAGTTGGCATCCTTGATCTGCGCGTCGTAATCGCAAGCGTTCTCAAACTGCCAAAGCTGGATGTCGTTGACGGCGACACCGCCGACGCGCACCGTGCCTTTCTCGCCAAGGATGGTAATGCTGCCTTCCAGATTCTGCGGGTAGGTCAGCATGGTCACGCTCATTGAGCCAAGTGCGCCATTGCGCCACTTGATGTTGAGCACGCCAGTATCTTCGACTTCAATATCTCGCGTGGTGCTCATCATGGCCTGAACTTTTTCCACTGGCCCAATCAGCCAGTCGAGCAGATCAACATAGTGGCTGGCCTGATTCATGAACGCGCCACCATCGAATTCCCATGTGCCGCGCCAGCCGCTACCTTGGTCGTAATAAGACTGCGGGCGCGTCCAGAACACATTGAGATGCACCATGTGAATCTTGCCAAAACGTTTTTCCGTGACGGCGCGCTTGAGCAGTTGCAAGGTTGTGTTGCGGCGGTTTTGCTTGACCACAAACAGCCGGATGCCCGCTTCGTCACACGCCTTGACCATGCGCACGCCATCCGCCCAGCGCGTTGCCATGGGTTTTTCGGTCATGACATGCACCTTGTATTTTGCCGCCAGCACAGCTTGGTCGGAATGAATGCCGCTGGGCGTGCATAACACGACGATATCCAGTTGCTCGCGCACCAGCATTTCTTCCAGATCGCGATAGGCGGGAACTTTATATTGAGCCGCATGTTCGGCAAGAACGGCAGGGGCAATATCACAAATGGCTGCCAATTCCAGGTGGTCGGCATGTTTTTCCACAGAGCCGAAATGATTGCGCGAAACGCGACCGCAGCCAACGATGGCGATGCGGATCTTTCGACCAGAAATAGGCATGTAGTGCTTCATGTCACTCCCTCATCGTTTATATTTTGGATATTTTGGTCAATCTTGTTATCTTACGTCTACACGGAAGGACGCCCCTTGCTCGTCTTTTCTGGAAACAAGCACAGCCTTCGTCAATGGCCATTGAATAGCCAATACCGGATCATCCCAACGAATACACCGTTCCAACTCCGGCGCGTAATAATCCGTCGTTTTGTACAAAAACTCCGCCGTTTCGCTGAGTGTGAGAAAACCGTGGGCGAAGCCTGGTGGTATCCAGAATTGTTTTTTGTTGTCGGCGGAGAGGGTTTCGGCGACCCATTGGCCGTAGGTGGGGGAGTTTTGGCGAATGTCGACGGCGACATCGAATACCTCGCCCTGTATGACGCGCACCAGTTTACCTTGTGCTTTGGGCGGGAGTTGATAGTGCAGGCCGCGGAGGACGTTTTGGGCGCTTTTGGAGTGGTTGTCCTGGACGAAAATGATTTCTTGCCCGATGGCTTCGTTGAATGCTTTTTGGTTGAAACTTTCAAAGAAAAAGCCGCGTTCATCACCGAAGATTTTGGGTTCGATGACGAGCACATCGGGGATGGCGGTGGGGGTGATTTTCATCAGAAAACCTGTTCCCTGAGAATATCCATGAGATATTGGCCGTAGTTGTTTTTGCGCATAGGTTCGGCCAGTTGTTCGAGTTCGGCGGCGTTGATCCAGTGTTTGCGGTAGGCGATTTCTTCCGGGCAGGCGATTTTGAGGCCTTGGCGTTTTTCGATGGTGGCGATGAACTGGCTGGCGTCGAGCAGGCTTTCGTGGGTGCCGGTGTCGAGCCAGGCGTGGCCGCGGCCCATGATTTGCACGTTCAATTGCTGGCGGTCGAGATAGAGGCGGTTGAGGTCGGTGATTTCCAGTTCGCCGCGGGCTGAGGGTTTGAGGTGGCGGGCCATAGCGACGACCTGGCTGTCGTAGAAATAAAGGCCGGTGACGGCGTAGTTTGATTTGGGCCGGGCCGGTTTTTCCTCAAGGCTGACGGCCTGCCCGGCGGCGTTGAATTCGACCACGCCGTAACGCTCCGGGTCGTGCACGTGGTAGGCAAAGACGGTGGCGCCTTCTTGCCGCTGGCTGGCGGCGGCGAGGTCGTCGGTAAATTCGTGGCCGTAGAAAATGTTGTCGCCCAAAATCAGGGCGCTGTCGCCGTTGTCGACAAAATCGGCGCCGATGATGAAGGCTTGGGCCAGACCATCCGGACTGGGCTGTACGGCGTATTGCAGGTTGAGGCCCCACTGGCCGCCGTCGCCGAGGAGTTGCTCGAAGCGCGGCGTGTCCTGCGGCGTCGAGATAATCAGGATGTCGCGGATGTCGGCCAGCATGAGCGTGGTCAGCGGGTAGTAAATCATCGGTTTATCATAAACCGGCAGCAGTTGCTTGGACACGGCGAGCGTCGCCGGGTGCAGGCGGGTGCCCGCGCCGCCGGCGAGGATGATGCCTTTGCGGGCGCTCATGCGGGCGCTCCGTAATGTTTGCCGACCCACTCGCGGTAAGCGCCGCTGGTGACGTTGTTGACCCACGCCTGGTGGTCGAGATACCAGCGCACGGTTTTTTCGATGCCCGTCTCGAAGGTTTCCGCCGGTTTCCAGCCGAGTTGGCGTTCGAGTTTGCTGGCGTCGATGGCGTAGCGGCGGTCATGGCCGGGGCGGTCGGTGACGAAGGTGATTTGCGTCGTGTAGGCCTGGCCGTCGGTGCGGGGTTGCAATTCGTCAAGCATGGCGCACAGGGTTTTAACCACGTCGAGATTGGTTTTTTCGTTCCAGCCGCCGATATTGTAGGTTTCGCCCGGCTTCCCGGCTTCGATCACGCGGCGGATGGCGCGGCAATGGTCGGCGACGTAGAGCCAGTCGCGGATCTGCTGGCCGTCGCCGTAGATGGGTAGCGGTTTACCCGCCAGCGCGTTGTGAATGACGAGGGGAATGAGCTTTTCCGGGAACTGCCAGGGGCCGTAGTTGTTCGAGCAGTTGGTGGTCAACACCGGCAGGCCGTAGGTGTGATGGTAGGCCCGCGCCAAGTGGTCGCTCGCCGCCTTGCTCGCCGAGTAGGGGCTGTTCGGCTCATAGCGGTGGGCCTCAGTAAAGGCCGCGTCACCCGGCAGGAGCGAGCCATACACCTCGTCCGTCGAAACGTGGAGAAAGCGGAAAGCGGCTTTCCTCGCCTCGTCCAGCCCGTTCCAGTAGGCGCGGGCCGCTTCGAGCAGGCGGAAAGTACCGACGATGTTGGTCTGGATGAAATCTTCCGGCCCGTGAATGCTGCGGTCGACATGCGATTCGGCGGCAAAATGGACGATGGCCCTCGGCTGATGTGTGGCGAGCAGGGCGGCAACCCGTTCAAAGTCGCCAATGCTGCCGTGGATGAAAACATGGCGGGGGTCGCCATCAAGCGCCGCGAGGTTCTCAAGATTACCGGCATAGGTCAGGGCGTCGAGATTGATGATGGGGTCATCAAACGCCGCCAGCCAGTCAAGAACGAAATTGCTGCCGATAAACCCGGCGCCGCCGGTGACGAGGATCATGCGGGGCTTGCCTCAAAAGGGAGAGGCAGCATTTTAGCAAAAATCATTACGGTTCCTCCCACACCCGCAGAAAACGGGCAAATCGCGGCAAGCCGCCCGCCGTCAGTTGGCGGTAGCGGTAAGTGACGGTGCTGCCGACGGGCGGCGGAGCGCGCCGCTGGGCATCGGTAAAGCCCGTGCCCAAGCTGAATTCACGCCCGTCTGGACGACGCAGCCGCAGCGCCCCCAACTGGCCCCGGTATTTGCCCCGGCCCGGAAGGTGGGCGATGACGACGGCTTCATCGTCGAGCCAGGGTTTGAGCTTGAGCAGCGTATCGCTGCGCCCGGTCTGATAAGGCGCGTCGGCGCGGTGCAGCATCAGCCCCTCGCCACCGGCGCGGAGGACAGCCTTGAGTCTGGCTTGCAGCGCCTGCCGGTCGGCCACCGGCTCCTGCGCCACCGCTTGCAGCCACGGCACGGCCACGTGTTCGGTGATCTGTTGGAGGCGTTCGGCCCGCTCACGAAAATCGCCCGCGCCGCCGGGCAGTTCAAAGAGCATGTAACGCACCTGCCGCCACTCGGCGTCCACCGGCGTCTGGCGGTGGACGATGCCGGAAAGGCGCTCGAAACTGCCTTTTCCCCTGGCCAGCCACAATTCGCCATCGAGCGGCGTTTTGGGTAACGCCGCGATAAACCAGCGCGGCGCGTTGACTGGCCGACCGCTGCGGAAAAAGAGTTGCTCGCCATCCCAGACCGCCCGCACGCCATCGAGCTTTTCGCTGACCAGGTATTGCCCGACGTTGATGTCGTCGTGGTAGACGTTTGCCAGCAAAATATCGGGAACTTCGGCGCGCGCGAAAAGCGCCGCCAGCAGCAAGGTCAGCCCGGTGAAGAATCGAGGCAGCCGACGCACGGTCAGAAGATTTGCTCCCCTCGCCCGCTTGCGGGAGAGGGGCCGGGGGAGAGGGCTTGCCAGATACACGCCAGCATCGCTTCCGTTTGCGCCAGACATTCATTGTTCCAAAAACGCAACACGCGATAACCGAGGCTTTCCAGATAGCGCGTCCGGATCTGGTCGTCATCCTCGCGTTCCTGATGCTGCCCGCCATCAAGCTCAATCACCAGCTTTGCGTTCACCGCAACAAAGTCAACTACATAGGGGCCGATGGGTTTCTGGCGCTTGAACTTGACGCCGCCGAAACGACCACCGCGCAGATAAAACCAGAGTTTTTGTTCCGCCTCGGTCTGCTGTTGGCGTAACGCCTTGGCGTTTTGTAGGATCGTGGTCATGGCGATACGCTACCCTCTCCCCCGGCCCCTCTCCCGCAAGCGGGCGAGGGGAGCAAGGCTCAACCGCCCCCCTCCCACTCGCGCCTTGCCTGGCGGGCGATGCCGAAAATTTCTTCAAGGCGTTCGCCATCCTCGGCAGCCAGCGCGGCGCGCAGTTGGTCGAGCTGGGCACGGTAGCTGTCGAGTTCGTCGAGGAGCGCGGCGCGGTTGGCGAGGCAGATGTCGCGCCACATTTCCGGGTGGCTGGCGGCAATGCGGGTGAAGTCGCGGAAGCCGGAGGCGGCAAAGGTAAAGAACAGATCGGCGTCGGCGCGCACGGCGAGATCGTGCACCAAGGCGAAGGAGAGGAGATGCGGCAGGTGGCTGACGGCGGCGAAAACGCGGTCGTGCTGTTCCGGCGTTAGTTCATAAATATCAGCGCCGCATTGCGCCCAGGCGCGTTTGATGCGGTCGAGGCGCTCGTCGTTGTTTTCCGGCAGCGGCGTGACAACCACCTTTTTGCCCCGGTAGAGCGCGGCCTGCGCCGCCGCCGGGCCGCTGTTTTCCGCCCCGGCGATGGGGTGGGCGGGGATGAATTTGCCGATATGGCCGCGAAAGGCGGCGCGGGCAGCGGCAATGACATCGCCCTTGGTCGAGCCGCCGTCGGTGACGAGGGTATTCGGCCCGAGATAGGGCGCGATGCGGGCGAAGATTTCCGCCATCTGCGCCACCGGCGTCGCCACCAGCACGATGTCGGCGTCGGCGATTTCGTGCGCCGGATTGATGCCCGCCCGGTCGATGATGCCGAGTTGCTGGGCAACGCGCAGCGTCGACGGCGTGCGGCCAAAACCGACCACTTCCTCAACAGCCCCCGCCGCCTTCAAGGCCAGCGCAAAGGAGCCGCCAATCAGGCCGGGGCCGAAGATGACGACTTTGCCGAAGGCTGGCGGGCTGTCGCTGTTCATCGCTCAAGTTAACCGGTGCGCCGCAGGCGCGGTCGGGTTGAATGTAATATTAGGTAAATCATACGATGTGTGAAATGTCGACATTTTTCCAATGCGAATTAAGATATTCGGCCACTAACCTTCGATGACAATGGTGAGGTTTGTCTTCGCTGCAAAGAAGGCATCCGTCAGCGATCACTGTAGGGTTAATTCTTTTTTCAATTTCTCGTTTACGCATTAGCTCCAAAAATTTTTCCTCATACACCGTCCAGTCCCCCTTATTTTTTTTGTATTCATCAAGAATGTCCTGCGTTGGGGCTAGTTCTGGCACATGCACATAATCCATATGGCAAATTTCACGCAGGAAAAATTGCAAATCATTTCGCTTGGCGAAACCTGCCAGTTGGGAGACATTATTAAGGCGCACATCCACAATCCGTTTTGCTCCGGACCGCTTTAGCTTGGTGAAAAAATCTTCTGCCGTTTTTTTTGTAAATCCAATAGTGGACAGCTTCATGATTGTCCCTGTACAGCGAGGGCTTCGTCCACGTATGCAACTTTCTGTTCACGGAGTTCGCAAGCTGTGGCTATCAACTCGTCGTGGCTACGGAACATGTCCACTTGCGGAAGGCCGACCAGATCAAGCAATCGTGACATGGTTTGTGGCTGTGCTTCGGTATTGCCATCAGGGAGGATATGGACAATGGATACGCCGAGTTGCTCCAAAGCACGACCGACCAGCAAAGTACGGTGGCAGTCCAGCGGTTCTTTTTCAGCGCACATTAGCGCAATACGGTACTTCTGCGCGCCATTCAAGACGCGCTCGATGCCACTCTTGAAGGTTGAGGTTTTTGACAAGCGATCATAGCAAACCTTACCCCCCTCATAGCAGGAAGCATCGTCTGATCGCGCCCCAAGTTCCTTACCGGTAAAAACATAAGCAATGCCATGTCTTTTTAACTCAGCCGATAAGGTATCCTTGTTAAATTGTGGGTTGTGACGACTGAACGGGCTTGAGCGTACATCTGCAATAGCGGTCACGCCATTTCGTTCGAGAAGGCCGAGAAACCTCTCGATTGTGTGGGTAGAATGCCCCACGGTGTAGACGATGTTCGGACTATTCATGGCAGAGTGGTCTTACGTTGGATAATTGCAGCTACGAGCTTGTAGCGACATGGTTCCCTGTTTTGTGGTGTAAACGGCTCTCCAAGGCTGACGCAGATACAGCACTCTCCCAGTTTGTAAGTCCCGTCAGTCTGTGCGAGATAGCTACGCTCAATTACTGGGTCAGTGACCGAAAAATCATACCGGAAATCCCGGTACTGAAAATTCGCCCGTACTCGGCGTTTACCATTTCCAAAATCTGCTCCAGGTATGAAAACCCGCAGATCAAGTGTAGGAACATGAATCAGAACGAGAGAGTTTGGCAACGCATCCGCATCGCGTTGAAGAATCTCGTCGTTCTCACCGTGATATGTACTGCGACTATTCACCCACAAGGTTACTGGGTGTTCGACATAGTGCTGAAGCTCTGCCCAGCCAACCTGCCTAACCTTAGACCAATAGTAGTCAGAGTCGAGTAGCCAGTTTTCCGTTTGACACGCACGCGGCTGGTGCCGCATCAGCGGGACGTCAATGATGTCCAAGACTTGTGGGTAGGTACCGTCTTGGTACTGACGCTCATCTTCCGAGACCTCTTCTGTCGTCCTCGCACTGACGGGCCTGATCCAAGAGCCGGGGTTAGTGGCGAGCACTTCACGCCCAGCTATGCAACGACCTGACATCTTCTTGGAGTTGGCAAGGCAAAGGATGCGCTTTACGGTCAGCATTTATGATCCCTGTTCCAAGTTTTATGTCGAAGTCTAGAATGATTCCGGATGGAAAAGAAGCCGATGCCTTGAGCAGGCTAACGCTCAAATTAACCGACGCACCTAGCTTGAATCATCGGCGAGGCGCTCAACTGCTGACCTCACGAGTAGGCGCTGAATACGGTCGCCGCCCCATCCTTGCCAATCAACAAAACCTGATAGGGATCGCGGCGGCCGCCGTATGCCGGGCCATCCATGCCCGGTGAACCAACCGGCATTCCCGGCGCGGCCAATCCCAGGGCGCGCGGTTGCTCCTTGAGGAGACGCAGAATATCGGCGGCGGGGACATGTCCCTCAATCACATAGCCCTGAACCAGCGCCGTATGGCATGAGCCGAATTCCTGAGGCAGCCCCAGCCGCGCCCGCGCTGCGGCATTGCCCTGATTGAGAATGGTGGCGGCAAAGCCGTTTTTTTCGATATGTTTTACCCAATCAAGGCAGCAGCCACAGTCAGGGTCTTTCCATACCTGAATGGGTATTGAACGGGGCTTTGCCGCGATGGCTACAGGCGCGCAGGCAAGCGCCGCCATTCCGAGCAGCAACGCGCGACGGGTAATGAAAGCGGGTTGAGTCGTCATCTTGCTTCACTCCAAATGAAAGACGCATCTTAACAGCCTGAGGCCATTGACAACGCCTGCCCCAGCGCCTCAAGGAAGCGGCTGTTTTCCGCCGTCGTGCCGATGGTCACGCGCAGCCAGTCGGGCAGGCCGTAGCCGCCGAGGGGGCGGACGATGACGCCCTGGCGCAGCAGTCTCTGGTTGACGGCGGCGGCGTCGCTGAGTTTGAAGGTGACGAAATTGCCGTGCGGGGCGATGTATTCAAGTCCGAAACTGTCCAGCCCGGCGATGATCTGGGCCATGCCGCTGCGGTTCTGTTGATAACTGGCGGCGAGGAAGGCGTCGTCGTCGAGCGCCGCGACCGCCGCCGCCAGCGCCAGATTGTTGACGTTGAAGGGCTGGCGGACGCGATTCATCAGGTCGGCGACGGCGGGCGCGGCCAGCGCGTAGCCGACGCGCAAACCGGCGAGGCCATAGATTTTGGAGAAGGTGCGGCAGATGACGAGATTGGGAAAATCCTCGATCCAGCCCGCGGCATCAACGCGGTCGGTGGGTGGCAGGTAGTCGTTGTAGGCTTCATCGAGGACGACGACGACTTCCCTCGGCACAGTTTCGAGAAAAGCGCGGACTTCGGCATAGGGCAGGAAGTTGCCGGTCGGGTTGTTCGGATTGGCGATCCAGACGAGGCGCGTATCGGGCCGGATGGCGGCGCGCATGGCGGCGAGGTCGTGGCCGTAATCCCTGGCCGGGGCGGCGATCAACTCGGCGCCCGCCGATAAAGTCGCCAGCGGATAAACGGCAAAGGCATACTGGGCAAAGACGGCGGAACGCCCCGGCGCGAGAAAGACGCGGGCGGCAAGGTCAAGCACATCGTTGGAGCCGTTGCCGAGCACCACCTGTTTGGCGTCGACCTTGCCACGGGCGGCGATTTTGGCGACCAGATCGAACTGATCGGGATAACGCTCGATACCGGCGATGGCTTTGTCAACGGCCTCTCGCGCCTGCGGACTCATGCCGAGCGGGTTTTCGTTGGAGGCCAGCTTGACGATGCGCTCGACCGGAATGCCCATTTCGCGGGCCAGTTCGGTAATCGGCTTGCCCGGCTGGTAGGGTGAAATGGCGCGGATATAGGGTAACGCCTGTTCGGCGAGATTCATGGTGATTCCTCAAAAGTTGCCTCAACAAATAATCCCGATATGCCCCCACACCCGTTCGGGCTGAGCTTGTCGAAGCCCATTTATACCGCTCTCCGCGCCGCCCTTCGACAAGCTCAGGGCGAACGGAGGTCGTGACAAGCTCAGAGTGAACAGGCGGGAGGCGGCTTGTATGCTTTGTGGCGGGGTATTTTTCAAGACAATTTCTCAATAAACGGCCACCGGATAGGAGCCGAGGATTTTCAGGTAAGCGGCGCGGCGGCCCAGTTCATCAAGGGCGCGCTTGACCGCCGCATCCTCGCGGTGGCCTTCGACATCGACATAAAAGAGATATTCCCACAAGGTATTGCGCGTTGGCCGCGATTCCAGGCGCGACATCGAGACACCCGCCTCCGAGAAAGAAAGCAGCAATTCATGCAAAGCGCCGGTGCGGTTCGGGGCCGACATGATGAGCGAAGTCTTGTCGCGCCCCGACGGCCCGGCGTCGTGAGGGCCGAGAACGAGAAAGCGTGTGGTGTTGTTCGGCTCGTCCTCGATGTTCTCGGCCAATTTGGGCAGATCGTAACGCGCCGCCGCCGCCGCTCCGGCAATCGCTGCCGCGCCCGCCGCAGTACCTTCTTTATCTGCTGCCAGCCGGGCGGCTTCGGCATTGCTGCCGACCGAAATGCGCTGAGCGGCGGGCAACATGCGGTTGAGCCATTCATGGCACTGCGCCAGCGACTGGGCATGCGAATAAACACGCCGGATGGCGCTCAGATCCGTCTCGCGCGAGAGCAGATTCTGGTGGATGCGCAGTACCACCTCGCCGCAGATTTTGAGCGGCGTGCCGAGCAGCAAATCCATCGTCCGCCCGACCGCGCCCTCGGTCGAATTTTCGACCGGCGCGACCGCGTAATGGGCATGGCCGGACTCGACCTCGCGGAACACATCGTCAATCGAACTCTGCGGCTGCAAGCGGGCGGCATGGCCGAAATGCCGGGTCGCCGCCGATTCGGAAAAGGTACCGAGCGGGCCGAGAAAAGCGATGGCGAGCGGCTGCTCGAGCGACAGGCAGGCCGACATCACCTCGCGGAAGAAAAAAGTGATGTCCTCGCCCGGCAACGGCCCCGGATTGGCCTCCTGCAAGCGCCGCAACACCTGCGCCTCGCGCTCAGGCCGGTAAATATGCCCGCCCTCGCCATGCGCCGCCTTGATTTCGCCAACCTTCTGGGCGCAACGGGCGCGCTCGTTGAGGAGCTTCAACAGTTCACCGTCAATCCGGTCAATATCGGCGCGGACGCTGGCAAGGGCTTTTGAGAGGTCGTCGGTCATTCGATCACATGCTTAGTAGGGCGGGTTTGAACCCGCCGGTCCAACATCAAAAAATGAATCGTGAAAATTGACGATTTCAAATCGCAGATCGTCTGGGCTGCGGCTTCTGAATGTGGAAATGCACGAAATTTCATTTGCGAGCTCCCGCGCGGCTTCCAAGTGATTAACGCTGGCATCTGGCTCAATATAGATGGCATGTCTCGTCGCCTCCAGATCGGTGCGAATCTTGTTAGAGAGTCCCAACCACTCAAGCCCATCACGCTGCGGCATGGTGGTGGCAATGCCAGATAGCTCGAATAATTCCAGCGTAGCCGCCAAACGGTCTTCTTGGATCGTGTTGTCGAGAATGTAAAAAGTTCGGAAGCCCATCACTGTCAAGTGGTCAAAGAAATAACGCACGACCATTGCGCAATAAAGCCGCGTGTACCGATCACACATCGTGAGCTGCGCGATATGGCGATAGAGCATATCTTGCGCCGTCGCCGCTACGAGCAACATGCCACTGCGATCAGCGAATTGCAGCGCGGCAAAAGTTGAATGAATGTCTGAACGAAACATCTCCACAGTTCCCGTCTCGTCCGCACCATCGCGCATCCGCTCCACAGCAAGAGGAAATATATTGAGGGAATCAAGACAGTTCGCCGCAGGAGATGCGTCGCGCATGTCGATATTGAATAAGGCGGTGGGTTTGTTGCTGTCCATGTTGCCCTCAGAGAAAATTTTTGAATCAGGGACAGCCAGCGTAGGATGGGTGGAGCCGAAGGCGATACCCATCATGCCAAGCACGGCAAAATCCTGGTTTGATGGGTTTCGCTGCGCTCTACCCATCCTACGGTTACTATTGTGGTTTTCCAAGATTTTTCCACAGCTCCTCCAAAAAACTAACGCCCATTGATTCCACCGACAAATTTGTGGCCTTGCACCAGAAATGCAGCCTATTCGTCATTCTTCATTTCACTCAAAACCGCTCCACCCCCGCACGCTGTGCCGCGCGTCGCAGGTCATCGTCCAGGGTCGCCAACGGCAGCGCCTCGCGCATGGCGAGTTCAAGGTAGGCGGCGTCGTAGGATGACAGCTTGAAGCGCCGAGCCAGTTGCAGGATAGCCGACAGGGCTTGCGCTGACGTTGCGCTGTCGGTGCGGATGTTCATGTGATGCAACATACTGACGAAGGTTTCGCTGCGCGTTTCGGTCGTCAGGCCCTTGGCTTCGGCGCGTGTCAGGACGTTGGCAACCTCCAGGCCCCACACGCCGGGTACGATCGCCTCGGCGTCAGTCATGCTGTCAAGGACACGGGAGGCGTATTCGAGATCGGGCGCGGAGCCGTCGCCGAAGTACCAGCGCATGACGACGGAATTGTCGAGCACGAAATTCATGCCCGGCCTTCCTCAATCAAAGCCTTGATATCCACGCCTTTGACCGGGTTTCTCGCCATGAAAGCCTTCATCTGTTCAACGGCGGCGGCTTGATGGCGCTTGGCGCCCTCAGTCGGGACGAGATCGGCAATCGCCACGCCGCGGTTGGTGATGGTGTATTGCTTGCCCATTTGGACGCCCCGGAGAAGCTCCGGCAGCTTGGTTTTCGCCTCGTAAGCGCCGACTTCGATTTTCATCATGCCTCCCGTCACGGGGTGTTCAGACCAGCATACCGACCAGTCTTTGAAAGTCAATAAGCCATTTACCCATTGCGTTTGGCGAAATCACCCATGAACTCGACCAGCACCTTGACCGCCTCGATGGAAACCGCGTTGTACAGCGAGGCTCTCATGCCGCCGACGGATTTGTGGCCTTTGAGGCCGAGCAGGCGGGCGGTTTTGGCTTGTTCGAGGAAAGCGGCGTCGAGCCGGGCGTCGGCCAGTGTGAACGGGACGTTCATGCGCGAGCGGCAATCGGCGTCGACCGGGTTGCTATAAAAGCCGCCGGAGTCGTCGATGGCGGCGTAGAGCATTGCGGCTTTTTCGGCGTTGATGGCGGCCATTGCGGGTAGCCCGCCCTGACGTTTGAGCCACTGGAAGACCAGCCCGGCGACGTAGATGGCGAAGGTCGGCGGGGTGTTGAGCATCGAGCCGTTTTCCGCCTGCACGGCGTAATCCATGACGGTCGGGAGGGTCAGCGGGGCCATGCCGAGCAGGTCTTGGTGGATGATGACCAGCGTCACGCCGGAAGGGCCGATGTTTTTTTGCGCCCCGGCGTAGATGAGGCCGAATTTTTCGACCGGCACGGGGCGGGACAGAATGTGCGAGGACATGTCGGCGACCAGCGGCACGCCGGTTGCGGCAATGCGTTCGGCGGTGATTTCGACGCCGTGGATGGTTTCGTTGGTGCAGACGTGGAGGTAGGCGGCAAAGGGGTCGAGCCTGATTTCTTCCATCACCGGCAGGCGGGTGAAGCCGCTGGCTTCGGTTGTTGCCGCGCAGCGGATAGAACCGGCGCCCCCCGCCACGCGCGCCGCTTCCTTGAAGGCTTTTTGCGACCAGGCGCCGGTCACGATGTAATCGGCGGAACGACCGGCCAGGAGGTTCAGCGGAATCTGGGCAAATTGCTGCGTCGCGCCGCCTTGCAGGAACAGCGCCTTGTATGAGTCAGGAATATCCAGAAGCTCGCGCAGGCCGCTTTCGGCGGCGTCCAATATAGCCATGAAATCCTTGCCGCGATGGCTCATCTCCATCACGCTGCATCCGGCGCCCCGCCAGTCGAGCAGTTCTTCCTGCGCCTGCCGGAGCACGTCTTCCGGCAGGGCGGCGGGACCGGCGCTGAAATTCCAGGCGCGGGTCATGGGTTTTCTCCGTTGCCGTTTTCTTCATTGCCGCTGGCGTCTTCGCCGCCGCCGTTGTCGGCGTCGGACTCCAAGGCGGATTCGGCGACTTTTTCCAGACCGGCCAGTTTTTCGCCGTCATCGAGGGCGATCAGCGTCACGCCCTGGGTGGTCCGGCCCATGCCGCGAATTTCCGAGACGCGGGTGCGGATCAGCACGCCGCCGGTCGTTATCAGCATCACCTCGTCGCTGTCATCGACCAGCTTGGCGCCGACCACGACGCCGTTGCGCTCGGAATCGGCAATGGCCTTGACGCCCTGGGCGCCGCGCCCGGAAAGGCGGAAATCGGCGAGCACGGTGCGCTTGCCGAAGCCGTTTTCGGTGGCGACCAGCACCGTCTGCTGGTCGGATTCGGCGACCAGCAGCGAAATCACCGTCTGCCCCGGTTGCAGCTTCATGCCGCGCACGCCGCGGGCGCCGCGGCCCATCGGGCGAACGTCCTCCTCATCGAACCAGACGGCCTTGCCGCCGTCGGAGACGAGCACGATGTCGCTTTTGCCGGTGGTCAGTTCGACGCCGATCAGGTAGTCGTCGTCAAGCAGGTCGACGGCGATGATGCCGGCCTTGCGCGGGTTGGAGAAGTCGGAGAGCGGCGTTTTCTTGACCGTGCCGCCACGGGTGGCCATGAAGACGTATTTGTCGGCGGCGAATTCCTTGACCGGCAGGACGGCGTTGATTTTTTCGCCGTCTTCGAGCGGAAAGAGATTGACGATCGGCTTGCCGCGGCTGGCCCGGCTGCCCTGCGGCGCTTCGTAGACCTTGAGCCAGTAGCAGCGGCCCCGGTTGGAGAAGCACAGGATGTAGTCGTGGGTGTTGGCGACAAAGAGATGGTCGATGAAATCCTCGTCCTTGATCGCCGCCGCCTGTTTGCCGCGCCCGCCGCGCTTCTGCGCCCGGTAGTCGGCGAGCGGCTGGGCCTTGATGTAGCCGCCATGCGACAGGGTGACGACCATGTCGGTCGGCGTAATCAGATCCTCGACGCCGAGTTCCTGCGTGTGGCGCACGATTTCCGACTTGCGCCCGTCGCCGAACTGCTCGCGCACCGCTTTCAATTCATCGACGATGATGCCGGTGATGCGTTCCGGCTTTTCCAGAATGTCGAGCAGATCGACGATCTTGTCCATGATGTCGCGGTATTCATCGACGATCTTGTCTTGTTCGAGGCCGGTCAGGCGTTGCAGGCGGAGTTCGAGAATCGCTTGCGCCTGGGCTTCCGACAGGCGGTAGCCCTGGGCCGAGAGGCCGAATTCCGGGGCCAGCCCTTCCGGCCTTGAGGCGTCGGCGGCGGCCCGTTGCAACATCTCCTCGACCACCGGGCTGCGCCAGACGCGGGCCATCAGGCCGATCTTGGCCTCGGCTGGCGTCGGCGCGGCTTTGATGAGGGCGATGATCTCATCAACGTTGGAGAGCGCGACGGCCAGACCTTCCAAAACGTGACCGCGCTCGCGCGCCTTCTTCAATTCAAACACCGTGCGCCGGGTGACCACCTCGCGCCGGTGCGAGAGGAAGCATTCCAGCGCCTGCTTCAAGTTCAGCAGACGCGGCTGGCCGTCGACCAAGGCCACCATGTTCATGCCGAAGGTGTCCTGCAACTGCGTCTGCTTGTACAGGTTGTTGAGGATGACCTCGCCGACTTCGCCGCGCTTTAACTCGATGACGATGCGCATCCCGGATTTGTCGGACTCGTCGCGGATGTCGGAAATGCCCTCGATTTTTTTGTCGTTGACCAGTTCGGCAATTTTCTCGATCAGCGACTTCTTGTTCACCTGATAGGGAATTTCATCGACGATCAGCGCCTGCCGATCGCTTTTTCCCATGTCCTCGAAATGCGTGCGGGCGCGCATGACGAGACGGCCCCGCCCGCTGCGGTAAGCGTCGTGCACGCCTTCCAGGCCGTAAATCAGACCGGCGGTGGGGAAATCCGGCGCCGGGATCAAGCCGATCAATTCGTCAATACTCATGGCTGGTTGCGCCAGGAGCGCCAGGCACCCGGCGATGACTTCACCCAGATTGTGCGGCGGAATATTGGTCGCCATACCGACGGCGATACCGGCGGAGCCGTTGATGAGGAGATTGGGCAGGCGCGTCGGCAAAACCGAGGGTTCCAGCTCCTTGCCGTCGTAATTCGGCTCGAAATCGACGGTTTCCTTGTCGATGTCGGCGGTCAGTTCGGAACTGATACGATCCAGCCGACATTCGGTGTAGCGCATGGCCGCCGGGTTGTCGCCATCGACCGAGCCGAAATTGCCCTGGCCGTCGACCAGCGTGTAGCGCAAGGAAAAATCCTGGGCCATCCGCACCAGCGTGTCGTAAATAGCCGTATCGCCGTGCGGGTGGTATTTACCCATGACCTCGCCGACGACGCGGGCGCATTTGACGAAGGGGCGGTTCCAGACATTGTTGGTTTCGTGCATCGCGTACAGCACGCGGCGATGCACGGGTTTGAGGCCGTCGCGCGCGTCCGGCAGCGCCCGGCCAACGATCACGCTCATCGCATAATCGAGATAGGAGCGCCGCATCTCGTCTTCGAGGCTGATTGGCAAGGTTTCTTTGGCGAATTGATCCATAATCTTGCATGTCGCGCTGCGGGCGCGGCGGTTGGTTGAATTGAGCGGAATTTGTTATTTTAACACGCTGACACTCACCGCCCGCCGCCCCCTCCCCTTTTGATGATGCCCGCCCCCGAAGCGATCGACCTCCTGATTGAAGCGCGCTGGATCGCCCCGGTCGAACCCGACTGCGTGCTGGAAAATCACGCCCTGGCGGTGCGCGACGGGCGCATTCTCGCCATCCTGCCCGCTTCTGAAGCGCGCGACCGCTACCAGCCCGGCGAGCGGGTCACGCTTGAGACGCACATTCTCATTCCCGGCCTCGTCAATCTCCACACCCACGCCGCGATGACGCTGATGCGCGGCCTCGCCGACGATCTGCCGCTCATGGAATGGCTGCAAAAACACATCTGGCCGGTCGAAGCGGCGCAGCTTTCAGCGCAATTCGTGCTCGACGGCACGCGGCTCGCCTGCGCCGAAATGTTGCGGGGCGGCATCACCTGTTTCAACGACATGTATTTCTTCCCCGAAGCCGCCGCCACGGCGGCCACGGAATTCGGCATGCGCGCCGCGCTCGGCCTGACCACGCTGGAATTTCCCACCGCTTACGCCAGCGACGCCGAGGATTATCTGCACAAGGGCCTGGCCGTCCGCGAACAATGGCGCGACCAGCCGCTGATTTCCTTTTGCCTCGCGCCGCACGCGCCTTACACCGTGTCGGACGCGAGTTTCGAGCGGATCGCCATACTCGCCGGGCAGCTTGGCCTGCCCATCCATTGCCACCTCCACGAAACCCGGCAGGAAGTCGACGAGGCCCGGCAGCGCGACGGCTATTCGCCGCTCGTTCGCCTGCATCGCCTCGGTCTGCTCGGCCCCGCCTTCATCGGCGTGCACGGCGTCCATCTCAACGAGGCGGAAATCGACCTCCTGACCGCAACCGGCAGCCATCTCGCCCACTGCCCGACCTCCAACCTCAAACTCGCCAGCGGCTTCGCGCCGATTGCCAAGATGCTGCGGCGCGACATCAACATCGGCCTCGGCACCGACAGCGCCGCCAGCAACAACCGTCTCGACCTGTTTGGCGAAATGCGTCTCGCCGCGCTGCTGGCCAAAGGCGTCAGCGGCGACGCCGCCGCGCTACCGGCGCGGCAGGCGCTGCGCATGGCGACGATGGGCGGCGCGACCGCCCTTGGCCTCGGCCATGACATCGGCTCGCTGACGCCCGGCAAGGCCGCCGACCTGTGCGCCGTCGACCTCGGTAGTCTGGAATGCCGCCCCTGCTTCGACCCGGTTTCGCATCTCGTCCATGTCGCCGGACGGGAAGCCGTCAGCCACGTCTGGGTCGCCGGCAAGTGTTGCGTCGACGGCAAAAAGTTATCCCTGATCGCGGTAAAGTGTCTGGATTCAGCAACCACGCTATGGCAGAATAAATTGGAAGTCCGTCAGCATATTTGATGCCTTTTTGCCTGCGGAAAAGCCTTTGTCCACTTTCTTCAATGAGGGAAAACAATGATCCAGAACATCATCAAAAAATCTCTGCTCGTCGCCCTGCTGGCCGGTGTCGGCGCTGCCGCCACGGCTCAGGAGCGCGTTTATGTCATCGACCAGCGCGATGTCATCGCCCGCAGCGGCTTTGGCCTCTGCTGGCGCACCGGCTACTGGACGCCCGCCGCCGCCGCTGCCGACCGGGGCGGTTGCGAGTGCGACAAGGATCTGCTGCCGAAAGAAACCTGCGAACCCGCCAAAGCGCCCGAAAAGATTGCGGAGGCGCCTGTCGTCGTCAAGGAGACCCCCAAGCCGGGTGGCGTAAAAGTCACCGTCGCCGCCGACGCCCTCTTTGACTTCGACAAGGCCGTGCTGCGCCCCGAAGGCAAGGCCAAGCTCGACGACGTGGTCGCCAAAGCGGAGGCCATCAAGCTCGAAGTTGTCCTCGCCGTCGGCCACACCGACCGTCTGGGCAGCGACGCCTACAACCAGAAACTCTCCGAGCGCCGCGCCGTCGCGGTCAAGGATTATCTAGTCGGCAAGGGCATCGCCGCTGATCGCATCTACACCGAAGGCAAGGGCGAAACCCAGCCGGTAACCGGCGACACCTGCAAGGGCAACGCCAAGACCAAGGCCCTGATCGAGTGCCTGCAACCGGATCGCCGCGTCGATATCGAACTCATCGGCACCAAGTAAGCGCCGCTTGCTACAATTAAAAGCCCTGCCTTGGCAGGGCTTTTTCTTTAGCCTTTCGCCCCCCGGATGCCAACCATGCTCAACGCCGACCCCGCCGAACTGGATAAATTTGGTGAACTCGCCCATCGCTGGTGGGACCCGAACAGCGAATTCAAGCCGCTGCACGACATCAACCCGCTGCGTCTCGACTGGATCGACAGCATCGTCGGCCTTGACGGCAAGCACGTACTCGATGTCGGCTGCGGCGGCGGCCTCCTCTCTGAAGGCATGGCGGCGCGCGGAGCCAAAGTCACCGGCATCGACCTTGGCGACAAACCGCTCGGCGTCGCCCGCCTGCATCTCCTCGAAAGCGGCCTCAAGGTCGATTACCGCAAAATCGCCGTCGAAGCACTGGCAGCCGAAATGCCCGCCGCCTTCGATGCCGTCACCTGCCTCGAAATGCTCGAACACGTTCCCGACCCGGCCAGTGTCGTCGCCGCCTGCGCCCGCCTGGTCAAACCCGGCGGCCCGGTTTTCTTTTCGACCCTCAACCGCAACCCCAAGGCTTACCTGTTCGCCGTCGTCGGCGCTGAATACCTGTTGCGCCTCCTGCCGCGCGGCACCCATGACTATGCCCGCTTCATCAAACCATCGGAACTGGCGCGTTGGGCCAAAGCCGCCGACCTCGAACCGCAGACCTTGATCGGCATGAGCTACGACCCGTTCACTCAAACTTATTCGCTGGGCCGGGACAGCAGCGTCAATTACCTGATGCACGCCAACCGCGCCGCTTGATGTTGGCCGCCATCCTGTTCGACCTTGACGGCACCCTGGCCGACACCGCGCCCGACCTCGGGCAGGCCGCCAACGCCCTGCTGCGGGAAGAAGGACTGGCGGCAAAGCCGCTGGCCGAACTGCGCCCCCACACCTCGAACGGCGCGCGCGGCCTGCTCCACGCCGCCTTCGGCATAACGCCGGAAAGCCCCGGCTACGAACAGCGGCTACGCCGCTTCCTCGACCACTACGCCGCCCGCCTCTGCGTCGACAGCCGCCTCTTTCCCGGCATCCCTGAACTGCTCGACCAGATCGAAGCGCGGCAACTGCCCTGGGGCATCGTCACCAACAAATACCGCCGTTTCACCGACCCGCTGGCGATCCAGCTTGGCCTCTCGCCGCGCACCCCGTGCATCGTCAGCGGCGACACCACCGCCGCCGCCAAACCCTCGCCGCTACCGCTGCTGCACGCCTGCCAACGGCTCGGCTGCCAGCCGCAACAGACGCTCTACATCGGCGACGACCGCCGCGACATCATCGCCGGCAAAGCCGCTGGCTGCCCGACCATCGCCGTCACCTGGGGCTACCTCGGCAGCGGCGGCCCGATCAGCGACTGGGGCGCCGACTGGATCATCGACCGACCGGATCAACTGGCCGATTTTCTGACGACTTGAGCCAAGTAGTCGCTTCGAGCGGTTCTGACTGATTTATTGCCCCAACTTATCCCTTCCCGTTCGCCCTGAGCAAAATCGAAGGGCGGTGCGGAGCGAAGCCTGAACGGGGTAGATTTGCATCTCAGGACGAACGTTTAGCACCGTCCGGCAGCCTTCAACAAGTCATTGCAGTCAGGCGCTTTGCCAGCCGGTTTTTTCTCGGCGCTTTTCCCTTTCTTGGCGGCGGCGGGTGAAGAAACTTCAGTGCACATCGCATCCGAAACCACACGACCAACCATGCTGACCGTGCCCGTCACGTAGCAGGAAAAAACCTGTTTCTGGTTTGTCGTCACCGTGTAATCCGTGCGGACGCCGCTATCGGAGCGGTTGCTGATCGTAAAATCGCCCGCCCGCAACCCAAGCGCCTGAGCCGTGCGGTTTTGCAAAGATTCCTCATTGACGGCAACAGAGGCGCAGCCAGCGGCAATAACCGCAAGACATACCGAAAAAAACGATTTTTTCATGGCGATTTGATTACCTGTAATATCAATATGAAATGCAGGATGGGTGGAGCCGAAGGCGATACCTATCGTTGCCGCGTGCGGAAAGCGCCGATTTGATGGGTTTCGCTACGCTCTACCCACCCTACATTACTGCGTCACTGTTTATTCTGTGAGCCAGTTCAATCTACCGCCCCATACCCCAGCCTAAACAGAAACCCACAAAGCCAATGGCAATAGATAACCAACTTATGATCTTTACAAGGCCCTCGAAAGCCCGAAGTCCAACCGCTTTCCCATATGACGAGAATTCTTCAACCCCCGCTATATTTCGCCTTTCAAAAGCACGCTTTCCTGACCAATAAACGCCAAAACACCCGGCGAAGAAAAACACGAGACCGATGACCTTCAGCATAAACCCCTCCTTGATTTGCGTTCAGCCAGGTAAATTTAGCTATCGGCTATAGTATTGTCAATAGATATGATCGCTACATAGCCGCCAGCAATACAATTCCTCCACTATGGACGAGCGCATCAAGAAGGCGCGCAAGGCGCTGGGGTGGAGTCAGGGGGAGTTGGCGAGGCGCATGTATGTTTCCCAGCCCTCGGTAGCCGCTTGGGAATCCGGGAGTAAAGCGCCACATACAAAAAACCTGATGCGCTTGGCGACCTTGTTGGGTGTCAGTTTCGAATGGTTATCCACCGGACGCGGGAAAATGCAGCCAGCCATTGAGCAGCCGGAGCCTGTCGCCGATTACGCAATGCGCCCCGACGAGTGGCGCTTGCTGGGAATCTACGCCCGCCTCAAACCGCTGCAACGGACGGCGTTGCTGGGTTTTCTGGAAGCAATGGAGCGGGTATGACGACAGCATCAATCTCTGCCTGTTCTGAGCAGAACCTGTCTTGGGTGAAGCCGAAGGCGCGCCTCACCGCGCCGCCTGTCGTTCGCGGCGGCGATAGCCTAAAACGGCGGGCATGATGGCGGCCAGGATCAGGGATGCGATGAGCAGCAGCGGCCAGAGTACGGGGCGGTTCCAGTCGCGGCGGGCGGTGGCGCGCTCCATCGCGTCGATGCGCTGATATTTGAGGATGTTGTTGCCGACATCGTTGGGTTTGCGGTTTTTCAGCCAGCGGTGGCCCAGGGTATAGCTTTTCGGGTGGAGGCCAAAGACCCACGGCGCGTCGTGCTGCAAAATGTGGTTCATGCGGCGGATGATGTCGAGGCGTTCCGGCGTGTTGTCCATGTTTTTCATGCGTAAAAACAGGCGGTCGAATTCCGGGTTGGCGTAATTGGAGGAGTTTTCGCCGCCGTGTCCGACGCGGGCTTCGGCGCCGTTCAAGAGGAAAAAGAAATTTTCCGGGTCGGGATAATCGGCGTTCCAGCCGAGGTAATAAAGCTGGACATTGCCCTTTCTTAATTTGTCCTGAAAGCGGTTGAAGTCGGTCGAGCGCACCACCAGTTGCGCGTCGATCTTGGCAAATTGGCGGGTCAGCCAGTCGAGGCGGGATTTTTCGCCCATGCCGCCGCTGGTGGTGTCGAGGTAAAGAATGAGCGGCTCGCCGGTTTGTTCGTGGCGGCCACGCGGAAAACCCGCCTCGGCCAGCAGTTGGCGGGCGGTGGCGATGGCTTTGCGGCGCGGCTTGCCGTCCACCCAGTCATACACCGTTTTGTTCAACCCGGCTGCGTCTTCTTCAAAGCCGAAAATGCCCGGCGGTAGCGGCCCCTGGGCGGCGATGCCGCGGCCATTGGCGAAAATGGCGATGAATTCTTCCTCGTCGATGGCAATCGAAATGGCCTGGCGCAGCTTGGCGGCTTTTTCGCCAAGACCGCCGACCACCGGGTCGAGCAGGTTGAAGCCCATGTAGAAGGTCGAGGTTTTGACCGAAGTGAGCAGCCGGATGCCTTTGGCCTGCATCTCCTCGGTCAGCGCCACGTCGCCGCCGACATTGACGCGCACGGCCTGATCGAAGCTGTCGGAAGAAATGCCGGAAGCGTCGTAATAGCCTTGCAAAAACTTGTTCCAGTAGGGAATCGCCTCTTTTTCGCGGGTGAAGACGGCGGCTTCGATAAGCGGCAGCGGCTGGCCGCAATCGGCCAGCAGACCGGCCTCGCGGTCATTGGCCTCGCCCGCGCAGGGGTAGGTTTCACCGTGGAAATTGGGGTTTTTCGTCAGCACCATGCGCCGGTTCGGGTCGTTTTCGGTCAGCATGAACGGCCCGGTGCCGACCGGCCACCAGTCCAGGGTCAGATTCTTTGCCGCCATGCCCGGCTGGGCGAAAAAGCGGTCGGCTTCGCGCGGCACCGGCGCGAAAAAAGGCATCGCCAGCCAGTACAAAAACTGCGGGTACTTGCCCTTGATGCGGATGCGCCAGGTGTGGGCGTCGACGCGCTCGATGCCGGAGAGGGGATAGGCGTCGAGGTCGAGCCAGGCTTCCTTGGGCAAATCCTTGGCGGCGGCGCGCAGGGTTTCGCCCAGTTCCTTCAAGCCGACGATCTTGTCGGCCATCATGCCGTAAATCGGCGAATGCAGGCGCGGATGGGCGAGCCGCTTGATCTGGTAGATGTAATCGTCAGCCGCCAGTTCGCGGCTGCCCGTCTCAGGAAAATCGCCAACCCCTTGCCGCCCATCGGCCATGCCGTCGCCAAGATAGCGCGGCTGGCCGTCGGCAGCGACGGCAAAGGCCGGATGCGGCTGGTAGCGGATGCCGGGCCGCAACCTCAGTTCATAAATGCTCTCGGCGATCTGCTCGACCGGCGCGTCGGCCGGCAGGGCGCGCCCGGCGGCATCGACGTAGCGCGGCTCCGGCACGGCTTCGAGCGTTGCCGGAATCAACTCGTAGGGCCGCTTCAGGTAGTGGTATTGCAGCGGCGGCTCGTAAATCTGGGCGGTGAAGGTCGCCTCGTCCTCGGTGTAAGACTGCGCCGGGTCGAGGTGCTTGGGCCGGTCGGTGAAGGCGCTGTACAGCACATTGCGCCCGGCGTCGCTGGCCGGGTAAGGATCGTTCCACGCCTCGCCGCAAGCGGCCAAGAGGGCAACGAACAGGAGACAGAGGCTGGTTTTTCGCATGGGCCGCAGTGTAGCAAGCCTCAGGCCGAAAACGGGAACCAGGCAGTCATGGCATTACCTTAGCCGCTGCGGGGCAAATCCGGGCACGCTCAGTCAAGCCAAAAAGCCTCGGCAGCCCTTGCCAAGCTCGCTGATTCGCCGAATACTCCGCAGGCGGCCCGCTCAGACAAGTCGCCGCGTTAGCTCAACAACAGGCAACCACTCCAGGAGACAGGCATGAACACCCCCGCCATCGTGCAGACCCATAAACTTTCTTCCAATGCCGCTTTGTGCGATCCCGGCTTCAATCAGGTCAGCGCCGATTCGCCCGCCATCGAGGCGATGACGGATTTTTCGCGCATCCCCGTCGTTACCGTCGAGCCGCGGGCGACCATCGACGAAGCCAACGCCCGCATGATTTCACGCGGCGTTCGCCTGCTCATCGTGATCGGTAACGACGGACAGGTGGCGGGACTGATTACCGCCCGCGACATCCTTGGCGAAAAGCCGGTGCAGTTGCAGCAGGTGCGTAGCGTGCACCGCAATGAGATCACCGTCGGCGATCTCATGGTTCCCGCTGGCGAGATCGACACGCTTAATCTCGCCGATGTGATGAAATCGCGCGTCCGCGACATTGTCGCCACCCTGAAAAAACTCGGACGGCAGCACGTTCTGGTCGAAGACGTCGACCGGGCCAGCAACCAGCCCCGCCTGCGCGGCCTTTACTCCGCCACCCAGATTGGCCGCCAACTGGGCGTGCCGATGGCGCAAGGCTTCGATCTGCCGCAGACCTTCGCCGAAATCGAAGCGGTACTCGGCTGATTTTTCACGGGTTCCCCTTCTCCCGCCTGCCGCAGGGCGCAGGCGGGAGAAGGGCGCAAAGAAAGCCTGAGCATGAGTCCCGTTGTCGAAAAAATCGCGCACTCGGCGCTGTTCAAATTTGCCTTGTGGCTGGCGCTGACTATTGCTGGCGCTCGCTTGGTCAGTTGGCTGGATACGCGCTACGCCGAGGCTGGCCAGGAGATGCACTTCACTTTCAGCGTCTTGCTGCTGGGTGGCGGCCAGCCTTTCGTGCTTTCCCGTTACAAGGAACTTTCTGAAACGCAGGCCAAATACCCCGATGCCACCCTGATTCTGCCCGAAGGCAAGGGCGAGTTCACCGGCCCAGGGGAATTTGACCGGATTTCATACACGGCGAAGAATGACGGGCAAGGCGGGCAGGAGATCGAGGTCATCGAGAGCGATGATGATCTGACGGCATGGAGCAGCTATCGGGTCGAGGGCGACCGTGTGATTCCGGTGAAATCACGAGTGTTTGCTCCGGGCCATACGTTCTTTGCGGCTTTCTGGGCCTTCGTCATTGTCGCGCTTTACGGACCGGCGCTCAGATTCATCCAGCGCCGACGCTGAATCAGAGGACTGAAGACTGAGGACAGAAATAACGTAGGATGGGTAGAGCGCAGCGAAACCCATCAAATCGAGGATTGACCGCACATGATGGGTATCGCCTTCGGCTCCACCCATCCTACGACTGCTCACTGAACCCCCTTCTGTCCTCTGTCTTCAGTCCTCTGTCCTCTGTCCTCTGGCCCGGCCAAAAGTCACGGTGTAGAAAATATCGACCGCGTTGTCGCTGCCGGCGCGGCCGATCAGGGCGATCTGGCGGCTGAGGTCGATGGTCAGTTTGACGATGCCTTCGGCCCCGCCCAAGACCTGTTCGTAGGAGAGCATGGCGTTGCTGGAGAGGCGTTTGCCGATGCTGAGAATCTGGTTGCCGGTGCTGGCCGTGGTGTCGATGCGGTTGCTGTCGAGGCGGCTGCCGTAGGGGCGGCTGTCGCCGCCGAGTTCGCCCTGGCGGATGGTGAAGACGTCGATGCCGAAGGTTTCTTTCAACTGCCCGGTCAGCGTCCCGGCGTCGTTGCCGAGGAGGCCGCCAGCGGCAAACAGCAGGAGACTGGCGTCGCCGCCGCCGACGGCGTCGGGGCCGTGGCCGAGAATGAGCCAGGAGAGTTTTTCGGCGTCCGGCAATTCCGGGGTTGAAACGAGGCGAATGACCGGACGCTGGGCCGTGCCGCTGATCTGCACGCCGGGTTCGACGGCCAGCCCCTGACGCACGGCGAGCACGTCGAGCGCCGGGTTGTCGAGCAAGCCTTGAAAATTGAGGAGGCCGCGGGAAATGGTCAGTTGCTGGCCGTAGGCGTCGAAGCGCCCGTCGCGCAGGCGGACGCTGCCGCTGGCGCGCGGCAGGTCGCGGCCACTGGCGAGCAAACGCACTTCGCCCGCCAGCCGGCTGCTGAGTCCGGCCCCGGAAAAGAGAAAATTGCGCCCCAGATCGCCCGTCAGGTCGAGGTCGATCTGCGGCCGCCAGGCGTTATCGACCTGGCCGCTCCGCCGCACCACCACGTCGTCGGAAAGTTTGGGCAAACCTGCCGGAGCCAGTTGCCAGTAACCGGCGTCGGCCATGAATTTGCCGCGAATGCCGATTCTTTCGCCATTCCAGTCGAGCCGCCCGTCGCCGGAAAGGAGCAGCCATTGTTCCGCCAACTGGGTCGGGCCGAAACGCTCCAGATGGACATCGAGCGCCCCCTGCGGCTGGCCGCCCGCCGGGTCAAAGGCCAGTTCGCCGCTGATTTGCAGCTTGCCCGGCGCTTTTGTCAGCGCCGTGAGTTCGGCGTTGCTGTTCTTCAGGGCGCGCGGCATGGCTTGCAGCAGACTGTCGAAATGGAGGCGGGAGAGGCGCAACAGCCGCTGGTCGAGTTCCAGCAGCAAATCGCCATTGGCCAGATGGAGGCCCAGTCTGTTCTGCCGCAAGAGCAGCCGTTCGCCCTGAAACCGCCCGCTGGCGAGCGGTTCCTGCGGCGTGCCGAGGAGTTCGAGATGGCCGTTCAGGCTGCCGCCGCTCTGCCAGCCTTCGCCAAGCAGTTCGCCGAGCCAGCCGAGATCGTTGATCCCGGCATCGAGCCGCCCCTGCCACGGGGCTTTGCGGTTGAGCGTCCACGGATCGAGCAGCGCGGCGTCGAGATGGGCGGTGAGTGTGCCCAGGCGCGTGCCGCTGGCTTCGACATCGGCGCGCAGCACGCCCTGTTGGGCGGCGGCGGCGACCGTCGCCCGCCAGTCGAGCGGCTCGCCCATCAGCCGCGCCGGGCCGAAAGACCAGGCGTCCGCCGCCAGCGCCAGATCGGCGGGGGCGGCGAGGCGGACATTGTAAACGGCGTCAGCGCCCTCCGATTGCGCCGTCAGCAACTGGCCGCGCCAGCCGGGGCGGGCGATCTCGCCAGTCAGAGCGCCCGCCGCCGTCAAGGCGAGACGGCGGGCGGCGGGCAGTTCGACGGCGGCTTCCAGCTTGTGCGCCCGCTGGCTGCCGGTCAGGGTGACGTGCAACTGGCGCAGCAGGGGCGTCAGTTCGGCGTCGTCGAGACGGCCAAGGTTCAGCGCCAGTTGCAGCGGCGCGTCGGGGGCGCGGCTGGCCTCGCCGCTCAAGGCCAGATCGCGCACGCGGCCAAGGCCGGAGCGGCCCAGCAGCGGCGCGCGCAGGTCAAAGCGCAGCGCCGGATTGGCGCTGCCGCCAGAGAGTTCCAGTTCGCCGTCAAAGCCGCCTTCCAGACCAAAAGCTTCGAGTTGCGGCGCGGCGATGCTCAGCGTCAGGCTATCGCCGGGGCGGCCAAAAGCGCCTGCGGCACGCAGGCTGTTGACGCCCGCGAAAAGCTCGACATCGGCCTGCCGGACATGCGGCCAGGCGATGTTGATCTGGCCCTGGCCGCTCAGGCGCTGGCCTTTGATCCGGCTCTCGTCAATCGTAAAACTCGCCTCGATCTGCGGCTGCGGTTGCAGCGCGCCCGTGACCGCGAATTGCGCGTCGATGCGACCGCGCGGCAGATGGGCAAAGCGGCTGGGGTCGACATGGTCGATCACGCCGTTGAGCGTAAGCGCCTGCTTGCCGTCGAGCGCCAGTTGGCCGCTGGCCGTAATCTGCGCCGCGTCGCGGCGCAATGCCAGTTGCTTGAGTTCAAGCTGGCTGGCGCTGTGGCTGGCATTCAGATCGAGCGCCAGCGGGCCGTCTTGCAGCGCCGTTTCAAGTTGCTGCCGCTGACCGCCGATGCTCGCCCGCAGGCTGCCGTTCAGGCGCGTGCGGCGCAGCGTGGAGGCCAGTTGCGCGGCGTCGAGCGCCGTTACGCTGAGGTCAAGATCGAGCCGCCCGCCCTCTTGATCCGGCTGCCAGCGGCCTTGGCCGCTCAGTCGTCCGCCGCCGAAATCGGCGGCCAGATCAGTCAGCCGCGCCGCGCCGCCCGGCCAATCGAGCTGGCCGCTGAAGCGGGCGAGCGGCAGGCGCTGCTGGTCAAACGGCCCGGCGAGGCCGTTGGTCAGCGTCCATGCCCCGGCCACGCCCGCGCCGCTGGGCCGCAATTCGGCCTGCAAGGCGAGGCGGGCGTTCGGCGCGCCGCGCCGCCAGTCCGCCGGGTTGACCGCCGCCAGCGCAACGCTGGCGCTGGCAAAGGCGGTTTCGGCAAAGGGCGTCAATTCTGCTTCGAGATGCCCGGTGACGCCTTCTTGCCCGTCCACCCGCAGCGCCAGACGCGCCAGCGGCCCGCTCGCCGCAAAACTCAGCGCCACGGGCCGCCCGGCCAGATGGCTGACAACTTTGCCGCGCGCCGCAAGCGGCAGCGGCGCCAGACCATCGAGCGCGGCTTCGGCCTCGACCACGATCTCGCCGCTGACGGCATGTAGCGCGGCGAGCTTGTGCTGGCGGCCATCGCTCGCGAAGCGTCCGCTCACTTCGACGAGGTCGAGAGTCTTGTTGTAAGCGAGTCGGGCGATGGCGATGTCGTCGACGGTGACGCCGAAGGGCAGCAGCACATCGGCGGGCGGCGGCGCTGGCGCATCCTGCGGCGGGCTGCTGACTGTCAGTTGTTCGATGGCCAGGCGCTCGATCTGCAAACGCCTGCCCCACAGCGCCGAGGGCGACCAGTCGAGGGCGAGTTGCCCGGCTTCGACCCGTAATTTGCCATCATCCCAGACGAGTTGTTCGATCTGGAGCGGCCCGATCAGGCGGCCGGTCGCGCCCGTGCTCTGCAAATGCCCGCCGCTCAAGGCCCCGGCCAGCCGCAAGGCCGCTGGCAGGCCGCTTTCGCTGGCCGTCAGCCAGACGAGGGCGCTCGCCGCGAGCAGCAGCAGCGCAAGCAGTGAGATCAGGACAAGGCGGATGGCGCGGCGCATGTCAGAAGGCAATCGCCAGTGAAAAGTGGAGATGGAGCCGATGGCTCATGTTGCCATAAGCGAGATCGACGCCGAGCGGCCCGGCCGGGCTGCGCCAGCGCGCGCCCAGGCCATAGCCGGTGGCAAGCCGGACGGCGCGCAGTTCATCGACGGCGTTGCCGCTATCGACAAAAGCGGCGACGCCCCAACTGTCGTTCAGCCAGTGCGTGACTTCGGCGCTGGCGATGCCGAGATAGCGGCCGCCGACGACGGCAGCGCCTTCCTTGACGCCGAGCCCCTGATAGTCGTAGCCGCGAATGGAGCCGGTGCCGCCGGTGCGAAAGAGAAAATCCTGCGGCACGCGCTGGCGGGAGTCGGCGAAGGTGCGGCCCAGTTCGGCGCGCAGCGTCAGTTGATTGCTGTCGCCCAGAGGGATGAAATACTGTCCGCGAGCGTGCAGGCGCAAGAAATTCTGATCCGACAGCGCCGCCTTGGCCCCGCCGCCGATCTGGAACTGGAAGACGGTGCCGCTACGCGGGTCGAGCAGATCGTCGACCTGCCGCCAGGTCCACAGCGCATTGGGCGTCAGCGCCCGGCTGGTGACTTTTTCGGCGCCGTCGGCCTGGCGCTGTTCGCGCTGCCAGTACAGCGACAGCCGCTCCTCGGCGCGGCGGCGCTGCCGGATGCTCTGAATGCCAAAGGCGTAACGGTCGGTCTTGAGTCTTTCGATGTCGGTTTTTTCATTGGCCGCGCCAAAGCCGTTGCGCCAGTTACGCTCATCCGGCGGCAGAAAAACGTCGGTAAAGAGCAGTTGCCGTTTCTGCTCCAGCCGCAGGCCGCTATCGAGCGACCAGGCCTGGGCGAACAGATTGGGCGTGTGGTAATTGGCTTCGACCCGCCCCCCGGTGTTGGAACTGAAGCCGCCGCCAAAACCCATGCGGTGCGGCTGGCGCTCGCGCACCGTGACCGTGACCGGGGCGATGACGCTGCCATCGGCCTGGGTTTCGCCCGCCGCCTGATCGAGCGCGACGCGGACCAAGGTGAAATACGGCGTCGCCCGCAATTTGGCCTGCAATTCCTGAAGCCGGGTTTCGTTGTAGGGATCGCCGGCCTTGATCCGGCGGTTGTAACGCCCGACCAGGTCCGGCGGATAGTTTTCCACACCGCTGACTTTCAGTTCGCCGAAACGGTAATAGGGGCCAGCGTCGTAATAGGCGGTGAGGTTGGCGCGCTGCTGTTCGCTGTCGATGTCGGCCAGGCTGTTGACCAGCTTGGCGCCGGGATGGCCGCTGGCCAGCAGATCGGCGAGGAGGCGCTGTTTGGCGGCGCTCCAGTCATCCTGCCGGAAGGGCTGGCCGACCGTCAGTTGCCAGCTTTCGATCAATTGCTGACGCCGCGCCGCGTCAATCGCGCCGTCGATGACGACATTGACTTCGCCAACCACGGTGCGCGGGCCGGGGTCGATCTTCAGGCGCTGCGCATCGCCGCCGCTGGTTTCGATCTGCGGCGAAAAATAGCCTTCCGTCGCCAGCAGCGTCTGCACGGCTTCCTGCTGTTGCGCCGACAGTTCTTCGAGAGCCGCCAGATGCGGCTTGATGAAACGGAGAATGGCCGCTGGCGCTTCGATTTCCAGCGCCGCCACTGGCGCGGCGGCGAGCAGGGCACAGAGCGGCAGAAAGAGGCGGCGGAACATCAGCCGCTTGCCTCGGTCGGCGTTTCTGCCTCCGGCAAACGGCGCGGCAGCAGAAAACTGCGCGGCTCGGCGCGGAAGCGGCGGCCAATAGCCCGCGCCAGCGCCCCCCAGTGGGTAAAGCGGATGCGCCGCGCGCCGAGCGCCGTGCGCAGGGCCAGGGAAAAACTGACGGCAAGATTGGTCAGGCCGATGGCGGCGACGCCGACGACGGCCACCAGCACGCTCTCTGGCGACAGCGCGAAATCGGCGCTTTGCAGCGCGTAGCCGAGATTGGCGCTGGCAAAGGCGATGTGGCGAATATCCAGCGGCAGGCCAAGGATGGCGCCGATGACGCCGGTCGACCCCAACATGCAGCCAAAGAGAAAATTGCCCATGATGCCGCCGAGGCGGTTCTCGATGTACACCCCGGCCCGCCCGGCCCGCTCGCGCCCGACGAGACGCCGCAGCCAGCCGAGATGCCCGATGCGGCGGCCAACGTCGGCGTAGGCGGCGCGATTGTCGAAATAACCCGAAATCAGCCCGGCGAGAAAGAGGTAAAAACCGGCGATGGCGGCGTGCGGAATCGCCCAGCCCAGCGGATTGAGATCGTTGAGCAGATGCTCGCCCCGCGCCGGCGAAACCGGCGGCTGGCCGAACAGTTCGCTCAAGCCGATGGCGACGGCGATGGCGACCGGCAGCGCCATCATCACGTTACCGGCGATAGCCGCCAGTTGACTGCGGCAAACGGCGGCGACGACATCGACCACGCGCTCGATGTCGGCGGCACGCGTCGGCTTGATGTCGCCGAGCAGACCGGCCAGCACCTGCGCCGTCATCGCCGATTGCTTGGTGGCGACCGTCATGCCGAGGAGAAAGATGGCGACAAAGCCCAGGCCGTAAATCATGCTGAACAGAACAGCCTGCACGAACAGCGGCGCGCCCAGCCCGGCGGCGAGAATCTTGAGGAGCGCCATGACGCCGATGAGAATGCCGCCGCCCGCCGCCGACAACCACATCTGGCGATAATCGCTCACCCTGTCGCAAATGTACTTCTCGCCGGAATGGGCGGCGTTTTCAGTGACGCGCACGGCCAGCAGATGCGACAACTGGCTCATGTAAAAGGAGAGGCTGTTGCGCCGGTTTTCGGTAATGAAGGCGTCATGGGCAAACGCCGCCCAGCCCTCGATGGCCTCTTGCCGCGCGCCCGGATCGAGGTCGCTGACGAGAATGCCGACCAGTTGGCGCAGGCGTTCCAGACTCTGCTCGCTGCGCGTCAGCAGGTAGGAAAGATGCAGGCTGGTGCCGACCGTCAGCGCCCGGCGGCGGATCCGCTGCAAGGCGCTGACGCACTGATCGGCAATGACCAGCAACTGACTACCGTCATCGGCCTTTTCCGCCGTCTGGTCGAGGGCGCGGCGCAGGGCGGCGGCGAATTCCTGCGCTTCCGCCGAGAGGGCGATGAAACAGGGGCGGTCGTCATCGAAATTGGGCGAAGCGCGCATCAACTCGCTTTCAACGCCCAGACCGCTGACGCGATGGGCGAGCAGCAGCACGGCGTCGAGCATCTGCTCCTGGACGCCGCGCCAGTCAATATCCGGCCCCGTCCCGCCCAGCGGCTCGATGATTTCCCACAGGCGCTGACTCTGTTCGGCCACCGTCCGCTTCAGCCAGCGCCAGTCGTCGGTGCGGTCGAAAATGAGGTGCAGGCAATCTTTCAGACGCCGCTCATCGGCCACTTCCGGCAGCAGACGATGGCCGATGATGCGCCACCATTCGGAAAAAAAGCCGGTGCCGGGCAGGATGCCGCTATCGGTAAAAAAAGTGAGCAGGTGGCGGGTGGCGAGAAAATGCGCGACGTGGCGGCCAAAGGCCGCGCGCAGCGCCGGATCGGCTTCCAGTTGATCGAGCATCAGCGTGTAGCGGCCACTGGCCCCGTCGTCGCCGCGCTGGCCGGGACGAATGACGGCGACCAGCCGCCGCAGCAGGGCCAGGGTATCGGCCTCCGGGTCGCGGAAGGGGGTGAGCGCCGCGGCAATCGCTTCGGCAACGGACGGCGGCTGGCCGAACAGGCGGCGCAGACGGGCGAGTAATCCTCTCATAGGTAAGACACTGTGGTAAAAATCCGGCCTCTATCATAAATGAGCGGAAAAGCCGCCGCCGGGCTTTCCTTTTTGCCGCCGCTGACCGACAATTCGGCGTCGCAGCAATCAACGCTTGGCGTGACCTGTACAACCCCCTCATCCATAGGAACCGCGAAACCATGAATATTCTGAAAAAATCCCTGCTCGTCGCCCTGCTGGCCGGTGTTGGCGCTGCCGCCACGGCTCAGGAGCGCGTTTATGTCATCGACCAGCGCGATGTCGTCGCCCGCAGCGGCTATGGCCTGTGCTGGCGCACCGGCTACTGGACGCCCGCCGCCGCCGCCGCCGACAAGGGCGGTTGCGAGTGCGACAAGGATCTGCTGCCGAAAGAAGCCTGCGAGGCCAAGGTCGCCGACGCCGCGCCGACGCCCGCCGCGCCCGTCCCGGCCGGGCCGAAGCCCTCCGGCGAAAAAATCAAGGTCGCCGCCGACGCCCTCTTTGACTTCAACAAGGCCGTGCTGCGCCCCGAAGGCAAGGCCAAGCTCGACGAAGTCGCCGCCAAGTCGGGCGCCATCAAACTTGAAGTCATCACCGCCGTCGGCCACACCGACCGCATCGGCAGCGACGCCTACAACCAGAAACTCTCCGAGCGCCGCGCTGCCGCGGTCAAGGATTATCTGGTCGGCAAGGGCATCGCCGCTGACCGCATCTACACCGAAGGCAAGGGCGAAAGCCAGCCGGTGACCGGCGACACCTGCAAGGGCAACGCCAAGACCAAGGCCCTGATCGAGTGCCCGCAACCGGATCGCCGCGTCGATATCGAACTCATCGGCAACCAGTAAGCGCCACGCCAAACCACAAAAAGCCCTGCCGCAAGCAGGGCTTTTTTATTCCAGAGCGATTATCGGCAATGCGCGAAACCTTGCACCTCTGCGCCACGGCGCGGCTGGCCCAGACGCGACGGGCCACACCCGCCGCCCGCTGCGCCTGGCGCACGCCGCTGGCGCTGACCCTGGCCCAGTGGTTTGACGCGCTGGCCGAGGAAGCGGCCCTGACCGGCATCGCCGATCTACCGATGGCGCTCGACCCGTTTGCCGAAGGGCTGCTGTGGGAACAGATCATCGCCACCGCGCTGGCCGACGACGCGGCGCTGTTCGATATTCCCAGCATGGCGGCGGCGGCGGCGGAAGCGCAGGCGCTGACAAGGGTCTGGCATCTGCGCCCGGCCATCGCCGCGCTGGCCGACGAGGCCCGGCTATTCACTGGCTGGCAGGCGGCCTTTGAACGGCGCTGCCAGAAGGCGGGCTGGATTGACGCGGCGGGCCTGCAACGACGCCTGATCGCCTTGATCGCCGACGGCGCTTTTGTTTTGCCGGAGCGGATCGAATTCCACGGCTTCGACCGCCGCACGCCGCTTGAGGATGATCTTTTGACGGCACTCGCCGGGCGAGGGGTCGAGGTCGGCGAGGGGCCGTCTGTAAAGCCCCTCTCCCTTGATGGGAGAGGGGTTGGGGAGAGGGTGGCGGTTAGCCCCGCCCCCCCGCCCCCCCCCCCCCACCCCCCCCCGGGGCGGGGGGGGGGGGGCGCCCCCCCCCCCCCCCGCCCCCCCCCCCACCCCCCACAATCGGCCCCGGGGTGG
>JAITMS010000039.1 GCA_031277255.1 Azonexus sp. | reverse complement strand
TCGAGATAGCCGGTGCCAGCCTTGGGCTTCATCTTGTAGGCGCACAGAATGTGCTTGCCTCCTGCGATCAGGTCGGCCTCCTTGAGGCTCAGATCGGCGTAACGGGCGGATTGATCCATCTGTCTCTCCTTGATGATGGGGGGTGGGTGACATCGCCGGAATGGCTTGAGGTGATGTTAGGCAGAGCAATGGATAAATAATAGTCATGTGTTTTTATGCGTGCATTCATAAATCACTTAATCATTTGAAAAGCCAAGCAAGTCAGCAATGGCTTACTATTCCGGTAAAAAAATTTGACTATCCCTTAAGCCAAGGCCGTCATATTGTTGTTTCATCGTACTCAGCCTGCTGACTGGAGGAATCATGCAATTCGTCGGACGCACCACGCTGTCAAAATTCGTGATCGAAAACACCCGTGGCCAACACAGCGAGATGGGCGCTTTGCTCATCGACGTGGCGGCTGCCGTCAAAACCATTTCCGCCCTGGTCGGCAAAGGCGCGTTGAGCGGCTATGTCGGCGGCGCCAATGTCATCAATGTGCAGGGCGAGGAACAAAAGCAGATCGACGTCATCAGCAACGAAGCCATCCTGCGCCATTGCGAGTGGGGCGGCCAACTGGCCGGTATGGCTTCGGAAGAACTCGATGCGCCTTACCCGATTCCTGAGCAGTTTCCGCGCGGCCGTTATCTGCTCGTCTTTGACCCGCTCGATGGCTCGTCGAACAGCGATGTCAATGTTTCGGTCGGCACCATTTTTTCCATCCTGCAAAGGGCGGAGCCGGGCCATGCCGATACCGCCGACTTCCTCCAATCCGGCAGCCGCCAACTGGCCGCCGGATACGCCATCTACGGCCCGTCGACCATGCTCGTGCTGACGCTTGGCAAGGGCACGCACGGCTTTACGCTCGACCGCGAGGGCGGCAATTTCCTGCTCACCCACCCCGACATCAAGGTGCCCGAAAGCACCCGCGAATTTGCCATCAACGCCTCCAACGAGCGTTTCTGGGAGCCGCCGGTGCAGCGTTACGTGAGCGAATGCCGGGCGGGCAAGAGCGACGTGCGCGGCGCGGATTTCAATATGCGCTGGATCGCCTCGATGGTCGCCGAAGTGCATCGCATCCTCATGCGCGGCGGCATCTTCATGTACCCCAAGGACAGCAAAGACCCGGCCAAACCAGGCCGTCTGCGCCTCCTGTACGAAGCCAACCCGATGGCCATGCTGATCGAGCAGGCGGGCGGCATGGCCAGCACCGGGCGGCAGCGCATCCTCGATATCGCGCCGGAGGACCTGCATCAGCGCGTGCCCGTGCTGCTCGGCTCGAAAGAAGAAATCGAGCGCCTCGAACGCTACCATCACGAATACGATACCGGCACCGACCGTCCCTTTGAGTCGCCACTGTTCAAAGAGCGTTCGCTGTTCCGTTCCTGACCCTTTTTTCAGTCAATCGCGAGAAAAACCATGTCCGTCAAACATCCGATCATCGCCATCACGGGTTCTTCCGGGGCTGGCACCAGCACCGTGATGCAGAGCTTCCACCACGTCTTCCGGCGGGAAAAAATCAATGCCCAGGTCGTCGAGGGCGATTCCTTCCACCGCTACGACCGGCTCGAAATGCGGGCCAAGATGAAAGAGCAGGAAGCCCTCGGCAACCGCCATTTCAGCCACTTCGGGCCGGAAGCCAATCTGCTCGAAGAATTGCAGAATCTGTTCATCAGCTACGGCAAGGATGGCACCGGCAAGACCCGCAAATATCTCCACGACGAAGGCGAAGCCGCGCCGTGGAAGCAGCCGCCCGGCACCTTCACGCCGTGGCAGGACAGTCCCGCGGGCACCGAACTGATGTTCTACGAGGGGCTGCACGGCGCCTGGTCGGGCGACGGCATCGACGTCGGCGCGCAGGTCGACCTCTGCGTCGGCGTCGTCCCCATCATCAATCTGGAGTGGATTCAAAAGCTCCACCGCGACCAGAAAATGCGCGGCTATTCACCAGAAGCCGTGACCGACACCATTCTCCGCCGGATGCCGGATTACATCGGCCACATCTGCCCGCAATTCGCCCGCACCCACGTCAATTTCCAGCGCGTGCCGATCGTCGACACCTCCAACCCCTTCATCACCCGCGACATTCCGAGCGCCGACGAAAGCATGGTGGTGATCCGCTTCGCCAATCCCAAAGGCATCGACTTTCAATACCTGCTGACCATGCTGCACGACAGCATCCTGACCCGCCCCAACACCCTGGTCGTCCCCGGCGGCAAGATGGGCCTGGCCATGCAGATGATTTTCACGCCGATGGTGCTCCGCCTGATGGACATGAAGCGCCGGGCCTGAGCGCCAGCGACCGGCGTCTTTCTCCTCTCTCCCCTCGTGGGAGAGAGGCCGGGAGAGAGGGGGGCCGCGGTTGATGTCGCGTCCGGGACGCCTGCGGCGTTCGCCCTCTTTCCCTCTCCCACGAGGGGAGAGGGATGATCGCGCGGCGGCTCAGCGCACGCAATCGACGCTATAGCTCCCATCCTCGCCTTTGACGAGGCCGTGAATATCAGTCTCGAAGCCGGGGAAGCGGGCGTTGAAGGCGCGGGCGAATTTGAGGTAGTTGCAGATGGCGGCGTTGAAACGCTCGCCGGGAATGAGGAGCGGAATACCCGGCGGATAGGGAGTCAGCAGCACGGCGGTGACGCGGCCTTCGAGGGCGTCGACCGGCACCCGCTCGATCTCGCGGTGGGCCATTCTGGCGAAGGCGTCCGCCGGGCGCATGGCCGGGGCCATGTCCGACAGGTACATCTCGGTGGTCAGCCGCGCCACGTCGTTCTCTTTGTACACGGCGTGAATCTGCCGACACAGATCCTTGAGGCCGACCCGCTCGTAGCAGGGGTGCTTCTGGACAAATTCGGGCAGCACCTTCCAGAGCGGATGGTTCTTGTCGTAATCGTCCTTGAACTGCTGCAACTCGGTCAGCATGGTATTCCAGCGGCCCTTGGTGATGCCGATGGTGAACATGATGAAGAAGGAATAGAGGCCGCACTTTTCAACGATGACGCCATGTTCGGCCAGATATTTGGTGACGATGGCGGCGGGGATGCCGCGCTCGGCAAATTCGCCGTCCACGTCGAGGCCGGGGGTGATGACCGTGGCTTTGATCGGGTCGAGCATGTTGAAACCCTTGGCCAGCTTGCCGAAGCCGTGCCAGCGGGCGTCGGGCTTCAACATCCAGGCTTCGCGCTCCTCGATGCCTTCCTCGGAAAGATCGTCCGGCCCCCAGACCTTGAACCACCAGTCGCCGCCCCATTCCTTGCCGACCTTCCTCATGGCGCGGCGGAAGTTGAGCGCCTCGGTGATCGATTCCTCGACCAGCGCCGTGCCGCCCGGCGCTTCCATCATCGCCGCCGCCACGTCGCAGGAGGCGATGATGGCGTACTGCGGCGAGGTCGAGGTATGCATCAGGTAAGCCTCGTTGAAAATGTCGCGGTCAAGCTGATTGCGCTCGGCGTCCTGAACCAGAATCTGCGAGGCTTGAGAAAGACCGGCCAAGAGCTTGTGCGTCGATTGCGTCGAAAACACCATTGATTCCTGGCAGCGGGGCCGGTCGGCGCCGATGGCGTGGTAATCGCCGTAAAAATCGTGAAAGGCGGCGTGCGGCAGCCAGGCTTCGTCGAAATGCAGGGTGTCGATCTTGCCGTCCAGTTCCGCCTTGATGTCCTCGACGTTGTAGAGGATGCCGTCGTAGGTCGATTGGGTGATGGTCAGCACGCGCGGCTTGGCCTTCTTGTCGGCGATGAAGGGATTGGCGGCGATTTTCTTCTGGATGTTTTTCCAGGCGAATTCACGCTTCGGAATCGGGCCGATGATGCCGTAGTTGTTGCGCGTCGGCATCAGGAACACCGGAATCGCCCCAGTCATCATAATGGCGTGCAGAATCGACTTGTGGCAGTTGCGGTCGACGACCACGACATCGCCCGGCGCAACGGTCGAATGCCAGACGATCTTGTTCGAGGTCGAGGTGCCGTTGGTGACGAAATAGAGGTGATCGGCATTGAAAATGCGCGCCGCGTTGCGCTCGGAAGCGGCGACCGGGCCGGTATGGTCGAGCAGTTGGCCGAGTTCCTCGACAGCGTTGCAGACATCGGCGCGCAGCATGTTCTCGCCAAAAAACTGGTGGAACATCTGGCCGACCGGCGACTTCAAAAAAGCGACGCCGCCGGAATGCCCGGGGCAATGCCAAGAGTAGGAACCATCGGCGGCATAATGCGTCAGGGCGCGGAAGAAAGGCGGCGGCAGCGAATCGACATAAGCGGTGGCCTCGCGCTTGATGCTGCGGGCGATGAATTCCGGCGTATCCTCGTGCATATGGATGAAGCCGTGCAACTCGCGCAGGATGTCGTTGGGAATATGGCGGCTGGTGCGCGTCTCGCCGTGCAAAAAGATCGGAATCTCGGCATTCTTGTGGCGAATCTCGCCAACGAAAGCGCGCAACTCGGCCAACGTCTCCTCCTGCGCCAGCGCCAGCTCCTCATCATCAATCGCCAGAATAAAAGCCGAAGCCCGGCTCTGCTGCTGGGCAAAGGAGCTTAAATCGCCGTAACTGGTCACGCCAACCACCTCCATCCCCTCCCGCTCCAACGCCGCCGCCAACGCGCGAATACCGAGGCCGGAGGCGTTCTCGGAACGGAAATCCTCGTCGATGATGATGATCGGGAAGTGGAAACGCATGGAATCTACCCCTTAAGCGCCATTTTCAGCGGGTGCGCGGGATAATAATCATAGCCGGGGCTGCTGCTGGTGGCGAGCTCAAAAGTTTGTCGTCTCCGACTGACGGAATGCCTTGCGCCTTGATTGCCTGAAATATTCTTTCAGTGGCATCTCCATCAATATATCCACCTTCGTCAATGATTGCGCTGATACCAACAAGTCGTTGAGTCTCACGCATTTTCACTTGCTTGGAGCGGATAAAAGAAGCCAGATCGACTGATGTCAGTTGTGCAAAATCAATGCGCATGAATTGCGTATATTTTGCATTGGCGATGTCCCATTCTTGAATCAGTAAGAATTGCTCCGTCAAGGCATAGGTACAAAATCTGAAGTTTGTAGTATGAGTTGCGCTGGGCGTTCCGAGATACAGACTGCATCGGCCATGTTGCACAATCGGTTCGTTGATGATGCCAGTGTCTCTCTGAAGTTTATCTGGAAAGGTCGCGCGTTCGTAAAAGATTGTTGCCTTGTCCAAAGAGGTGGTTTGACAACCCGTTGCAAAAAGACAAACCAGCAAACACAGAAAGAAATTCTTCATTCAATCCCCTCATTGGCCTCGAAAATCCCAATCAAATCTTCGGCAGCGTCACCCCGCGCTGCCCCTGGTACTTGCCGCCGCGATCCTTGTATGACGTTTCGCAGATTTCGTCAGACTCGAAGAACAGCACCTGAGCGCAGCCCTCTCCCGCGTAGATTTTGGCGGGCAGCGGCGTGGTGTTGGAAAACTCTAGCGTTACATAGCCTTCCCACTCCGGCTCGAAGGGGGTGACATTGACGATGATGCCGCAGCGGGCGTAGGTTGATTTGCCGAGGCAGACGGTCAGCACCGAGCGCGGGATGCGGAAATATTCGACGGTGCGGGCCAGCGCGAAGGAGTTGGGCGGGATGATGCAAACCTCGGCTTCGACCTCGACGAAGGATTTGGGGTCGAACGCCTTGGGGTCGACGACGGTCGAGTTGATGTTGGTAAACACCTTGAATTCACGGGCGCAGCGAATGTCGTAGCCATAGCTCGAAGTACCGTAGGAGACGATCTTGCGACCATCGACCTCGCGCACCAGTTCCGGCGCGAACGGCTCGATCATGCCGTGCTCCTGCGCCATGCGGCGTATCCACTTATCCGATTTGATAGCCATTCGTTCGCACCCGCGCTGCAAAAAAACAAGGCGGGATTCTACCCGCCTTTGGCTGTGGCATAGGCAAAAACTCAGGTGTTCTTGACCACGATATTGGGGAACTTGGAAGTCATGTCCTTGGCCCTTTCGCCGATCTTGACCGCGACGCGGCGGGCGATGGCGCGGTAGATTTCGGCGCTGGGCGAATCCGCGGCGCCGACCACGGTGGGTTTGCCGCCATCGGCCATTTCGCGGATGGCGATGTCGAGCGGCAGGCTGCCCAGGAATTCGACGCCGTAATCGGCCCCCATCCGCTCGCCGCCGCCGCTGCCGAAGATGTGTTCGGCGTGGCCGCACTGCGAACAGATATGGATGCTCATGTTCTCGACAATGCCGAGAATCGGGATATTGACCTTCTCGAACATCTTCAAGCCCTTGCGGGCGTCGATCAGGGCGATGTCCTGCGGCGTGGTGACGATCACCGCGCCGGTCACCGGCACCTTCTGCGCCAGCGACAACTGGATGTCGCCGGTGCCCGGCGGCATGTCGACAATCAGGTAATCGAGGTCGTTCCAGTTGGTCTGGCCGAGCAACTGGTCAAGCGCCTGGGCGACCATCGGGCCGCGCCAGACCATCGGCGTCTCGACATCGACCATGAAGCCGATCGACATCGCCTGCAGGCCATAGGCTTCGAGCGGCTCCATGCTCTGCCCGTCGCGCGATTCCGGCTGCTGCCCGGCCAGACCAAGCATCTGCGGCTGCGAGGGGCCGTAGATGTCGGCATCGAGAATGCCGACGCGCGCGCCTTCCTGCGTCAGCGCCAGCGCCAGATTGACCGCTGTCGTGCTTTTGCCGACGCCGCCCTTGCCGGAAGCCACGGCAATGATGTTCTTGACCCCCGGCAAGAGCTTGACCCCCAGTTGCACGGCATGGGCGACGATTTTGCTATAGACGTTGGCCGACACATTGCCAACGCCGGGAATGCCCTTGACGGCGGCAATCACCGCTTTCCGAATGGCGTCGATCTGCGTTTTGGCCGGATAGCCGAGTTCGACATCAAACGCAACATCCGCGCCATCGACGCGGATGTTCTTGACGGCGCGACCGCTGACGAAATCCTTGCCCGTATTGTCATCGACGACACCGGCCAGCGCCGTTTTCACCGCTTGTTCAGAAATGCTCATGGAGTCTCCGCTTGGTTGAAACAGGCAAATACCTGAGTGATTTTGTAGAGTATTGGAGTATACCCGATTGTCGCGCGGCGATGAAACTCTGGCCGTGACGCCAGGACAGCCGCCTGAACCGTGTTTTACTCAAAATTGATCCGCGCCAGCAAGCCTTCCAGCTTGCGCGCGCGGCTGGCGCAGACGAAGCGGGCGGCCCAGGCCAGCCGTCCGCGCAGGCGCGGCGCCAGCACCGGATCGACGGCGGTCTGCCCCGCCAGCCGATGCAGTTCGGCCCGCAGGCGGTCGTAATCGTCGCGGGCCAGATTGGGGCGCTGGTTGATGACCAGTCCGGTCACACGCTGCCGCCGGTGCGCTGGCAGGCGGCGTGTTTTGGCCGGGTGCAGGGCGAAGCCTTCGCTGGCGGCGATGGCGCTGACCCAGGCGTGCAACGCGCGCCACTGGCGGCCCAGCGCCGCCGGGCCGGAGAACACCAAGTCGTCCGCGTAGCGTGAATAGCGCGCGCCAAAGCGTTCGGCCAGCCCTGCCAGCCGCAGGTCGAGTCCGAAGGCACACAGATTGGCCAGCGCCGGCGAAGTTGGCGCGCCTTGCGGCAGGTGCGCGCTGGCGAGGCGGCGCTGGCGCATGGCATCCGCGCGGCCAGCTTCGCCCAGCCGTTCACGCACTGGCGTGGGCGTGCGCGTGGTGGTCAGGGCGGTGAGGCAGCGCGCCGCGCCTTCCGGGTAGCCGAGGCTGCGCCATAGCGCGTTGATGCGGGCCGCGCCGATACTGTTGAAAAAGTCGCGCAGATCAAAGCTCATCACGAATGGCTGACCGGCGTGCGTTGCGGCATGGCTGGCGGCATCGCGGCCCGGCACGAAGCCGTGGGCGCACTCATGCACCGGCACGTATGCGAGCAAACCGCTCAGTAACTGGCGCTGTACGCGCTTGAGCCGCGGCAGCGGCGCTTCGATCAGGCGCCAGCCGCCGCTTACCTTGGGCCGCAGGAGGCAGCGGTAGTGCGGGGCGACGCGGCGCGATCCGGGCGTGCCCGGATCGTCGCGCCAGCCGAGGGCGGGATGACAGAGCCAGTCCAGATCGGCCTGCGAAATCCCCAGACCGCGCGCCAGATCGGCGGGCGTTGGCCAATCCGGCAGCGCCAGCGGCGCGGCAAAGCCTGGCGTCTGATCGCGCATCCGGGCCGGGCGTAGCGGCAAGCGCCGCACGCGCAGTGGCGCGCCATGCAGCAGGTTGTCAAACGACGGTAGTTCCTGAAGACGGCGGGCCAGCGTCGGCACGGTGTGACGCCGCCAGAAGGGCAGCGGTTGCCGCGCCAGGGCGATGGCCAGCGAACGCACCGGCGCGGCGGTTGCGGCCATGCCCAGGCAGTCGCCGATGCGTTCCGCCAACGCCACCCTTGACCGCGCCTCGGCCTGCTCGGCGTCAGCCAGTAACGCATGAGCCAGCGCGGTAGCGATCCATCGGGCGTGTGAAAAATGGCGGGGCATAGGCAAGTCAAAAAAGATGGCCCGCGACGCACGCCAACCTGCGGGTCGGGCGCGATCAATTCTGCGCGGACGCGCAGCGAGGATCGCGCGCTGCATCGGTAACGCCAAAACAATCGCCGTGAGGATGCCCCACGGCCCGCAGACGACGGATCGCCACGCGGAAATGCTTGGAATGCGCCGGGGCCGCTCGAATTATAGAACCAATGAGGCTGGTATCGGCTGGCAACGGTTCCCCGAAGCAGCCGGAGGTTTGATGCGCTTGCTCCGCCGGTCGCGCCGTTCTGGCGTCAGAAAGCAGGCGTGGCGCGGTAAAATCCGCTCTCACTCTTTCCTTCGTCCGCCGCCATGCCCCGCAAAATTCTCGTCACTTCCGCTCTGCCATACGCCAATGGCGCCATCCACCTGGGGCATCTGGTCGAATACATCCAGACCGACATCTGGGTGCGTTATCAGAAGATGGCGGGCAATGAATGCTGGTATGTCTGCGCCGATGATACGCACGGCACGCCGATCATGCTCTCTGCCGAGAAGGAGGGCATCACGCCGGAGCAGTTGATTGCCCGCGTGCAGGGCGAGCACGCCCGCGATTTCGCTGGCTTTGGCGTTGGCTTCGACAATTACTACAGCACCCATTCCGCCGAGACGGAGGATTGCGCCAACGAGATTTACCGGCGTCTGCGGGCTGCCGGGCTGATTGAGATGCGCACCATCGAGCAGTATTACGATCCGGTCAAGCAGATGTTCCTGCCCGACCGCTTCATCAAGGGCGAGTGTCCGAAGTGCCGCGCCAAAGATCAGTATGGCGACAACTGCGAAGCCTGCGGCGCGGCCTATGCGCCGACCGATCTGATCGAGCCGTATTCGGCGGTGTCGGGGGCGAAACCGGAATTGCGGGCTTCCGAGCACTATTTTTTCAAACTTTCCGACCCGCGCTGCGAGGCGTTTCTGCGCCAATACACCAGCCACGACAAGGGCGTGTTGCAGCCGGAAGCGGCCAACAAGATGCAGGAATGGCTGGGCGCGGCGGGCGAAAACAAGCTGACCGACTGGGATATTTCACGCGACGCGCCCTATTTCGGCTTTGAGATTCCCGATGCGCCGGGCAAGTATTTTTACGTCTGGCTCGATGCGCCGATTGGCTACATGGGGTCGTTCAAAAACCTGTGCCAGCGGCAGGGGCTGGATTTCGACGCTTTCTGGCAAGCCGGTTCCGAGACTGAGTTGTATCACTTCATCGGCAAGGACATCCTCTATTTTCACGCCCTTTTCTGGCCCGCCGAACTGGCCCATGCCGGTTTTCGCACGCCGACCAAAATTTTCGCCCACGGCTTTTTGACCGTCGACGGCGCCAAGATGTCGAAATCGCGCGGCACTTTCATCACCGCCGCCAGCTACCTCGACACCGGCCTCAACCCGGAATGGCTGCGCTATTACTACGCCGCCAAGCTGTCGGCGACGATGGAGGACATCGACCTCAACCTCAGCGATTTCGTCGCCCGCGTCAATGCCGATCTGGTCGGCAAATACGTCAATATCGCCAGCCGCGCCGCAGGCTTCATCAGCAAACGCTTTGCTGGCAAACTCGCCGTCGCCGACGCCGATTTACCGGCCATCCGGGCGATCCGCGAAGCCGCCGCCAGCATCGCCGAATGGTATGAAGCCCGCGAATTTTCCAAAGCCATGCGCGACATCATGGCCCTGGCCGATGTCGCCAACCAGTATGTCGATAGCGTCAAACCCTGGGAACTCGCCAAACAGGCGGGCAAGGACGCCGAACTGCACGCCGCCTGCAGCAACGCGCTCAACCTGTTCCGGCTCCTCACCGTGCTCCTGAAGCCGGTTTTGCCCACCGTCGCGGCCAGGGTCGAAGCCTTCCTCAACATCGCGCCGCTGACCTGGGCCGATGTCGGCGAACTGCTGGCCGCCGGGCATCAAATCAAGCCCTACGAACACCTGATGACCCGCATTGATGCCAAACTGATCGAAAAACTCATCGCCGCCAACACCACCTCGCTCGCCCCGGCAGCCGACAGCCACTCGCCGCAACGCCACGGCCAGCAGCAACAGGCCACCGTCGCCGCCGCGAGTCCGTGGGAGCCGTTTTGCACCATCGAAGAATTCAACCGGATTGATCTGCGCGTCGCCCGCATCATTCAGGCCGAATCCGTCGACGGCGCCGACAAACTACTGCGGCTGACGCTCGAACTCGGCGCTGGCGAGCGGCGCACGGTTTTTGCCGGCATCAAGTCAGCCTACGACCCGGCGGCGCTGCTTGGCCGTCTCACCGTCATGGTCGCCAACCTCGCCCCGCGCAAGATGAAATTCGGCCTCTCCGAAGGCATGGTGCTCGCCGCTTCCGATGTCGACGGCCAGACGCCGGGCCTGTTCCTGCTCGCTCCCGACAGCGGCGCAACGCCGGGGATGCGTGTGAAATAGGCGGGGCAACTTCAAGTAATACTTTAAGTTCGCTGCCCAATCCAAGGGCATGATTAGAGCTTTGGCAACTACCCACAAAATCTGTGGATAAGTCTGTGGATCAAACTTGGGGTGGCGTCTTAAGTATCGGGGCCGCAAGGTTTTTTCTTCCCCTGCCCGAAATTTGGGCCAATATACAACCAATTGATTTTATTGGCAAAAATGGTAAATAGTGAATTTCTCAAATTATTCCGTTGGGCTGTAACAGCTATCGTAGCAGGACATGTCAAATGCCAAACAGTTGTGCATAAGCCACAGCCGTTACAGTCATGCTTTCCCGCTGTGGCGATCAGGCGTCGCTGACGGCCAACCCTTTTTCGCTGAGCATTGCCCGCTATGTCCTCTCCGCCACTCGACTATCGCCGTCTTGGCCGTGTTGCCCGCTACGCGCTGGCTGCCGTTTTTGGGCTGTTCTGTGTCGTCGTCGGCGGCAGTTGGTTTGTTGTTGGCCGGGGTGCGATCGTCGGCGGGTTTCCCAATGCGCTGGCCGAGGCGGCGGCTTGCCTGGCGGGCGGCGTGGCGGTGATGGGGTGGGCGATTGTCCGTTGCCGGGAGGCAGGGCGTCGGCGATGACAAAAAAATTAGCGGATCGGCCTTGACAGCGCCCTGAAGAATCCGTAACGCGCCTCTATAATCGCGCATCTTCCCCGCGAGTGCGCCATGAAAATCGCTTTCCGTCCCAAGCTGCTGGAATGTCTGCCGACTTATAACCGGGCGCAGTTTGGCAAGGATCTGGCCGCCGGGCTGACGGTTGGCGTGCTTGCTTTGCCGCTGGCGATGGCCTTTGCCATTGCTTCCGGCCTGTCGCCGACGGCGGGGATCTGGACTGCCATCGTGGCCGGTTTCATCATCTCGGCGCTGGGCGGCTCCAGGGTGCAGATTGGCGGGCCGACCGGAGCCTTCATTCCGATCATTTACGGCATTGTCGTGGCCCACGGCGTCAATAATCTGCTCGGCGCCACCTTGCTGGCGGGCGTGTTGCTGCTGGCGATGGGGCTGGCGCGGCTGGGGCAGGTGATCCGCTTTATTCCGGTGCCGGTGGTGATCGGTTTTACCAATGGCATTGCCGTCGTCATCTTCCTTGCCCAGATCAAGGATTTTTTCGGTTTGCAGATCGACAGCCTGCCCGCCGAGTTTTTTGCCCGCATCGAGATACTGGCGGACAATGCCGATACGGTCGACCTGCCGACCCTGATTCTGGCGCTGGCCTGTTTTTTCTTTCTGCTCTTTTACAACCGCCTGGCGCAAAAATTCAAATTGCTGCAACGGGCGCCGGGGCCGCTGGCGGTGCTGCTGGTCGGCACCGTCGTTGTCGCCATCGCCGCCGCTCTCGATCTGCCGGTCGAGACGATCGAAACCATTGGCAGCCGCTTCAACGGCATTCCGCAGGAACTGCCCGCCTTCGGCCTGCCGCCGCTGTCGATCAACAATTTCGGCCAGTTGATTTCGCCCGCCATCACTATCGCCCTCTTGGGCGCGATTGAATCGCTGCTCTCGGCGCGCGTCGCCGATGGCCAGATTGACGACCGCCACGATCCCAATCAGGAACTGATCGCCCAGGGTCTGGCCAACATGGTGGTGCCCCTGTTTGGCGGCTTTGCCGCGACGGGGGCGCTGGCCCGCACCTCGACCAACGCCCGGGCGGGCGGGCGGACGCCGGTGGCGGGCATGGTGCACGCCCTCGTGCTGCTCGCTATCGTCCTCATCGCCGCGCCGCTGGCGGCGTATGTGCCGCTGGCGACGCTCTCGGCCATCGTCATGGTCGTTGCCATCAATATGGGCGAATGGCATCACTTCCGCCGTTTGCTGCGCCTGACCAACACCTACCGGGCCATTCTGCTGACCACCTTTTTCCTCACCGTGCTCTTTGATCTGACCGTCGCCGTCGAGCTTGGCATGGTGCTGTCCTGTCTGTTCTTCATCTACCGCATGTCGGAACTGACGCGCGTCGAGCGCCTGCCGCTCGCCAGCGAGGCCGACGAGCCGCGTTTTCTCTACCCCGACGGCAGTATGCGGGTGGCCGCCTGGCAGTTGTTCGGTTCGCTCTTTTTTGGCGCGGTCAATAAACTGGAAAGCCTGCTCGACCCGGCGGCGGGCCACCCGGAAGTGGTCATCCTCGACCTCCGGCAACTGGTGCAGATCGACACCACCGGCATCGAAGGTCTGGATAATCTGCTCGACAAGCTGAAGAAACGCGGCTGCGCGCTGCTTGTCTGCGGCCTCAACGCCCAGCCGGGCTATTTGCTGCATCGCACCGGCTTCGTCGACCATCTCGGCCCGGAAAATGTCTGCAAAGACCTGGCCGACGCGCTGGCTCGCGCCTATATCCTGCTGCCCAATCTGATGGGCGGGGATGAGGCGTATTGAGCCGGAAGCGGCGTCAGGGCCGTGTCATAATCCGCGCTTCGCCAATTTGCCGCGAACTTGCCCGTAGCCGCCCTCAAGGAGAATCCGATGTCGTCACCCGCTTCGCGTAAAACGCTGGTTATCGCCGCCTTGCTTGCGCTCCTCGCCATTGCCGCGGCCATCGGTCTTTACGTGGCGAAAAGCGGGTTGCCGGAGGCAGGCGAGGCGGAGGCCGGGCCGTTCGAGATTGCCGATTTCAATCTCCGCGAACTCGATGGCTCGCCTGCTCTGGTCTTGAGTTTCACCCACCCGCTCGATGCCGGTCATCACTACGATGGCGAGATTCAGGTTTTCGCCATGCCGTCGCCCGCCGCGAGCAAAGCGCAGCGTGACGATGACGAGGACGGCTACGACGAGGAGCAAGCGTCGTCCGACAATACCGTGCCTACCGTCAGCACGGCCCCGGAAGATGTCGGCATCGAAGGCGGCGAACTGGTCAAGGGCGCCTGGGTGGTCGGCGAAAACCCGCGCCTCCTTTATTTCCCGCACATCAAGCCGCAGACCCGCTATGTCGTGCGCGTCGCCGCCGGTCTGCCCGCGGCGGACGGCGCCAGACTCGGCGCTGAAGGCCGTTACGCCGTCACCAGCGCGGTTGTCGCCCCCGCCTATTATTTCGCCAGCCGCGGCATGGTCTTGCCCGCCCGGCAGAACGGCGGGCTGCCGGTGGTCACGGTCAACGTGCCGGAAGTCGATGTCCAGTTCCTGCGCGTCAAGGCCGAGCAGTTGCCGCGTTTTCTCGACAAGGTCATCAGCGGCCCGCGGGCCAGGGTTGATGACGGCGACGAAGACGAAGGCTATTACTACGACTGGCGCGCCACCAATCTCCAGGGCGCGGTCAACAACTGGCAACTGGACGGCATGAACAAACTGACCGAAAGCGTTTTCGTTGGCCGTTTTCTCACCGAGCAGCAGGCCGACAAGCGCAATGTCACCTTTTTGCCGGTTGAAGAAATCGAAGCCTTGAAAGAGCCGGGCATTTACATCGCGGTGATGAGCCAGCCCAACCGTTTTCGTTACGAATATCAGGTCACTTATTTTTACGTCAGCGATCTCGGCCTTTCCGCCCGGCTGTTTGAAAAGAGCGCCGACGCCTACGTCAGCGCGCTGACCAGCGGCAAGGCCGTGGCCGGTGTTGAAGTCAGTTGGCTCGACGCCAACGGCAAAGTGCTCGCCCGCGCCGAGACGGACGGCAATGGCCGCGCCGCTTTTGCCGAAAAACCCGCCGCCGCCAAAGTCATCATGGCCCGTCAGGGCAAACAGGTGTCGATGATCGCCCTCAAGGAACCGGCGCTCGATCTCTCCGAATACGACATTACCGGCCAATCCGGCCAGGCCGTGCGGCTTTTCCCTTATGCCGGGCGCGACCTCTACCGGCCCGGCGAAAATTTTGAACTCTCGGTGCTGGCGCGCGACGCCGACGGTCAGCCGATCCCGGCCCAGCCGATTCAGGCCATCCTCAAGCGCCCGGACGGCAAAAACCAATTCACCGCCACCTGGCAGCCCGCCGCCAAAGAAACCGGCTTCTACCGGCAGAAGCTGGAATTGCCGCTCGATGCGCCAACGGGCCGGTGGAGCCTGCAACTGCGGGCCGATCCCGGCAGCAAGCTGGCGACCGCCAGCTTCGGCTTCAATGTCGAGGAGTTTTTGCCGGAACGCATGAAGCTCGATCTCGCCAGCGAACAGGCATCGGTCATGGCCAATCAAACGCTGGTTATTGCGGTCAAGGGCAGCTATCTCTACGGTGCGCCAGCGGCGGGCAATGAACTGCTCGGCATCGCCACCTTTCTGCCGGAGAAAAACCCGCTCAAAAAACAGTTGCCGGGTTTTGAATTTGGCGACGCCAATGAACAAGGCCAGATCGAGCGTATCGAACTGCCGAAGAAAACGCTCGATGAAAACGGCCAGCTTTCGCTCGATGTCGATCTCGCCCCCGCCGCTGGCAAGGATTCGCCGTACCGGCTGGTGACCTCGCTGAGTCTCCTTGAAAGCGGCGGCCGCCCGGTGATCCGCAATTTCGAGCGGATCATCTGGCCAGCGCCGGAACTGGTCGGCCTGCGCCCGCTCTTTACCGGCGATTACGCCCGCGAAGGCAGCCTCGTCCAGTTTGAAGTCGTGCGCGCCAACGCGGCGGGCGAACTCTCCGCCGCCAGCGGGCTGCCGGTTCGGCTGTTCCGCGAAAACCGCAGCTATTACTGGCGCTTCGATGACCAGCGCGGCTGGAATTCCGGCTTTACCGAAACCGACGAACTGGTCAATACCACCACCGTCAGCATCCCCGCTGGCGGGCGCGGCAAGCTCGCCGTGCCGGTCAAATATGGCCGCTACCGGCTGGAAATTTTTGACCCGACCACCCGACAGACGCTCAAATACCGCTTCTACGCCGGTTGGAGCGCCAAGAGCGAAGAAGGCCAGGGCATCCGCCCCGACAAAGTCGCCCTGAAATTCGACAAACCCGCCTACCGCGAAGGCGAGACGGCCAAACTGACCATCACCCCGCCGCACGCGGGCGAGGCGCTGATCACGGTTGAGAGCGACCATGCCTTGTGGGTCAAGCGCGCCTTGCTCCCGCTCGACGGCGCGACCATCGAAATCCCCGTCGACAAGGACTGGAAGCGCCACGACCTCTACGTTTCCGTCGCCGTCCTGCGCCCCGGCAGCAGCGGCGAAAAAGTGACCCCGGCCCGCGCCCTCGGCGTCGCCTTCCTGCCGCTTGACCGCAGCGAGCGGCAACTCACGGTCAATCTCGACGCGCCCAAGCGGATGCGCCCGGAAGCGCCCTTGAAGGTCAAGGTCAAAGCGCCGGGTCTGGCCGGGCAAGCGGCTTTCGTCACCCTTTCCGCCGTCGATGTCGGCATTCTCAACATCACCAATTTCAAGACCCCCGACCCGTTTGCCGGCTTTTTCGGCAAGCTCCGTTACGGCGCCGATCAGTACGACGTTTACGGGCGGCTCATCGAAAAAATGCCGGGCAAGAAGGGCAAGCTCAAGTTCGGCGGCGACGCGACGCCCGCCGAATCGCAGAACCGCCCGCAGAAAGTCCGCCTCATCGACCTCTTTGCCGGGCCGGTGACGCTTGATGCCCAGGGCGAAGCGGAAGTCTCGCTCAACGTACCCGATTTCAACGGCACGCTGCGCCTCATGGCCGTCGTTGCCGGGACGGACCGCTTCGGCAGCGCCGAGGCGGAAACCCTGGTCGCCGCCCCGCTGGTTGCTGAACTGTTGACGCCGCGCTTTCTCGCCATCGGCGACAAGGCGACGGTGGCGCTCGATCTGCACAACCTCTCCGGCGCGGCGCAGAAATACAAAGTCCGACTCGAAAACAGGGACGGCCTCAAGATCGACCAGGCCGAGCGGCAGGTTGAACTCAAGGATCAGCAGAAACAGACGCTGCGCTTTCCGCTCGAAACCGGCACCGCTTTCGGCCTCGCCGATGTCCGCGTGGTCATTGGCGGCGCGGACGGCTACCAGCTTGAACGCAGCTTCGGCCTCGAAGTCGAGGCGGCGACGCCGCACAAGAGCGTGCTCAGGATGCTCAGCGTCGCCCCCGGCGAAACGGCGGAGATCAAGGACGGCGAACTGAGCGGCCTCCTCCACGGCACGGTCGAAGCGCATCTGACCCTCTCCAACCAGGCGCCGATCGACATCCGCAGCGCCATTCGCGGTCTGCTCGTCTACCCCTACGGCTGCGCCGAACAGACCATCAGTTCGACCTACCCGCATGTTTTCGTCGATGACGAAGCGGCCAAAACCTTTGGCTTGAAGCCCTTCAGCCGCGAGGAGCGGGCGGCGATGATCGAAAAATCGATCGCCAAACTGAGCGCCATGCAAGCGCCCAACGGCGGCCTCTCGCTGTGGGGCGGCAATCTGTCGGAATACCAGTATTGGCTTTCCGCCTATCTCGGCAATTTCCTGCTCGACGCCAACGAACAAGGTTTTGGCGTCCCGTCGGCGATGCAGGAAAAAACCCAGGAATTCCTCCTCAAATACTTGCAGGAAGGCGTTGCCGGGCTGCCGCAAGGGCCAGTCTTCTACAACGAAAACGGCTGGCAGGACTACCGCTACGGCGGCGCCGGCCGCTTCGGCGTGCTCGCCTACGGCGCTTACGTTCTCGCCCGCGAAGCGAAAGCGCCGCTATCGACGCTCCGCCAGATGTTTGAAGTCCGCGAGCAGGCCTATTCCGGCCTCTCGCTGATTCAACTGGGCCTCGCCCTCAAATTGATGGGCGATGACACCCGCGCCCAGACCGCGCTCGCCGAAGGCGTCAAAAAAGCCCGGATGAACGGCTACTGGTGGGGCGACTACGGCAGCCCGCTGCGCGACGCGGCGCTCTCCTACGTGCTGCTGGCGCGGCACAAGGTCAAGGTCGAAGGGCAGGACAACCTGATCGCCATCGCCGCCAGCGAAATGGGCAAAGGCAGCATCTACACCAGCACCCAGGAAAAACTCGCCCTTTTCCTCCTCGGTCGCGCCTATGGAACGACCGACGGCAGCAGCGGCGCTGGCTGGCAAGCCGAACTCTTGGCCGACGGCAAAACACAGCCGCTTCAGGGCAACGGCGTCCTGATCCAGCCGCTTGCCGCCGACGCCCTCAAAAAAGGCTTGCGCCTCCACAACACCCATGACGCGCCGCTCTACGCCCAGATCGGCATCAGCGGCAACACCGCCGACATGCCCGCCGAGCGCAGCGACCTCATCAAATTGAGCCGCGACCTGTTCGACGCCAACGGCCAGCCGCTCAAAGACCGCGTCCTCAAGGTTGGCGAATCCATCATCGTCCGCCTGACCATTGATTCGAGCCGCTACATCCCCAACGGCATGGTCGTCGACCGCATCCCGGCCGGATTGGAGATCGAAAACCTCAACATCGCCCAAGGCGAGGGCCTGGGCAGCGTCGCCATCGACGGCGTCAACCCGGCGGAAGCGATGGCCGACAGCCGCCGCATCCAGCACGTCGAATTCCGCGACGACCGCTTCGTCGTCGCCGCCCGCCTCGGCCTCAATTACTACACCAGCAAACCCTTCCAGGTCTTCTACCGCGCCCGCGTCGTCACCCCCGGCCGCTTCGTCATCCCGCCAGTCTATGCAGAAGACATGTACCGCCCCGACAACTACGGCCTCGCCGCTGGCGGCGGGACACTGGTGGTGACGGATGGGAAGGAAACGCCAGCGGCCCCGCCAAGCACGCCCGACGCGGCGGCAAAGCCGGAATGACGGTGAGCGGGCCGCGCCATGAGGAGAACGATGATGCCCAGGCCGCCCCGCCGCTTGGCGCGGCTTGGCCTGCTGACTGGCCTGCTCGCCGCCTGCGCCTTACCCGTGTCGGCGCAGACGGTGTATGTCGATGCACAGGGCAGGCCGCATGAATCACCCGTGACGGCAACCAAGCTGGCAGGTGGACGCGCGATCTCACTCAACAGTGGCTGGTATCTGTGCGACGCCACGGTTAACTACACCGACACGCTTACTATCAGTGGCGCAGTTAATCTGATTCTGGGTGATGACTGCACAATGCACGTAATTGGCAACAGCGTGAGCGGTGCCTACAGCGCTGGCATCAAGGTCGTTGGCTCTGGCAACAGCTTCACGATCTGGGCAGAGAGGGCCAACTCTGCCGCAAAAGAATTGTCATCCTCGACCTCGGGTCACCTGACTGTCTCTGGTGGATATGCCAGCGCGGGTATCGGTGGTGGCATGGGCGACACGGTGGGTATGATTACCATTAACGGCGGTACGGTTAATGCCACGGGTGGTGGTGGTGCTGGCATCGGCAGCGGCTACAAGGGCGCAGCAGGAGTAATTATCATCAATGGCGGTTCAGTCAACGCTGTAGGCAGCTTTCGTAGCGCGGGCATTGGCGACGGCGAATACGGCTACGGCGGTACGGTCACCGTCAATGGCGGCGTAGTTCATGCCGAAAGCGGTTACAAAGGCGGCGCAGGCATCGGCGGCGGTGTCGGTAAGGCTGGCGGTACGATCATCAATGACCTTGGGTTTGAGCGTTTGTTGTCCGCAGCGATGAATCAGCAGGCTAGCGGCACGATCACTATCAGTGGCGGCACAGTCAACGCTACCGGTGATGGCGCGGGCATCGGTGGCAACTGGAATGGCGCGGGCAGTTTTGTCAGAATCACAGGTAACGCTGATGTGACCGCCGAGGGTCGCTACGGTGGTGCTGGTATCGGCGGTAGAGATGGCAATGCAGGCATGATAGTCATCGCCACTTCAGGCAAGGTGCTAGCCAAAGGAGGCGAGGCGAGCGACAGTAGCGGTGTGGGCGCGGCTATCGGGCAGAGTGGCCGCGATAATCGACAGATGGGTGTAGGCATCAGCCCTATACCGAATCCGGCGGATATAACAGCCGCCGCAGGCGGCGACGCCGTGTTTCGCGTGACCGTTGCCAGAACCGCTCACTGGATTGCTTACCAGTGGCAGCGATCCACCAACGGCGGCGAAAGCTGGTCGCGCGTCGTTGACGGGCCGGGCGTAAGCGGTGCAACCAAAGCCGCTCTGAAACTGTCCGGCGTCACTGCCAACATGAACGGCAACCTGTACCGTTGTGTGGCGCGGGTTTGGGGCATCGGCGAAAACTCCGCCATCATCTACACCACCGGCCCCGGACGGCTGACGGTGAAGTAGGTCGCGTTGTCTAGGTTGCCTCGGCGCGGTCGTTCCTCTCCCTCCTTCGACATGGCTCAGGACAGGCTTGTGGGAGAGGGAAAGAGGGAGAGGGGGGAGCTTGCCGGTACGCATCCCCCTCTCCCCAACCCCTCTCCCACGAGGGGAGAGGGGCTTTGGCGGTGGCGCAGCGTCTGGGGCCGTTGCCCGCGCTGGCTGAAAGTCATGCTGCTGGCGCTGGTTGTCGTCTTCGCCCTTGACCGCGCCTTTCCCTTGCCGCCGCCGGGCGGCGCGGCTTCTCAGTCGCTGCTGGTGGTTGCCCGCGACGGCACGCCCTTGCGGGCTTTTCCGGGGCGGGATCATGTCTGGCGGCATCCGGTGGCGCTCGATCAGGTGTCGCCGCGTTATCTCGAAGCCTTGTTGGGCTATGAAGACCGCTGGTTCCGCTGGCATCCCGGCGTCAATCCGCTGGCGCTGGGGCGGGCGGGCTGGCAGTGGCTGTGGCATGGCCGCGTCGTTTCCGGCGGCTCGACCCTGACCATGCAGGTCGCCCGCATTCTTGAGCCGACGCCGCGCACGCTGGTTGGCAAGGCGCGGCAGATGCTGCGCGCCCTGCAACTGGAACTGCATTATTCGAAGGACGAGATTCTCGCCCTCTACGTCAATTACGCGCCGATGGGCGGCGTGCTCGAAGGTGTGGAAGCGGCCAGCCGTGGTTATCTTGGCAAACCGGCGAGCAGTCTGAGTTATGCCGACGCGGCACTGCTCGCCGTGCTGCCGCAAGCGCCTTCGCGCCTGCGCCCGGATCGTCAGCCAGCGGCGGCGCGGGCGGCGCGCGACAAGGTGCTGGAACGGATGCGCGGCGTCTGGCGTGATGCGGATGTCGATGATGCCTTTGACGAGCCGGTCATCGCCCAGAGCCTGCGCCAGCCGCTGCTGGCCCCGCTGCTCGCCGAACGGCTGCGCAAAGACGCCAAAGGCGCGGCGCGTCTCGACACCACCATCGACGCGGCGACGCAGGAAACGCTGGAACTGCTCTTGACCAGCCGCCTTGGCGCGTTGCCGCCGCGTGTTTCAATGGCGGCGCTGGTGGTTGACAACAAGACGCTGGAAGTGCGCGCTTACGCCGGTTCCGCCGATTTTGCCGATAGCGGCCGCTTCGCCTTTGTCGATATGGTGCGCGCGCCGCGCTCGCCCGGCTCGACCTTGAAGCCTTTTCTCTACGGGCTGGCGCTCGACGAGGGGCTGATTCATTCAGAATCGCTGCTGGCTGATGTGCCGCAATCTTTCGGCGGTTATCAGCCGGGCAATTTCCAGCAATCCTTTCACGGCCCGGTCAGCGTTGCCGAGGCTCTCGTCAAATCGCTCAACGTGCCTGCCGTCGAAGTGCTCGACCGCCTTGGCCCGCCGCGTTTCGTCGCGGCGCTGCGGCGCGGCGGCCTGAAACTCGATTTCCCCACCGGCGAGCAGCCCAATCTTTCGGTCATTCTCGGCGGCGCGGCGACGACGCTGGAACAGTTGGTCGGCGCTTACACCGCCTTCGCCCGTGCGGGCATGAGCGGTCAGCCGCGCTACCGGCCCGATGATCCGCTGCGCGAACAGCGGATGATGTCGGCGGGGGCGGCTTTCATCATCCGCGACATTCTCGAATCGGGCGGCGAAGCGGGTGGCCTGGGCGGGCGCACCCTGCAACAGCGGCCCGGCGTCCGCCGTGGCGTCGCCTGGAAGACCGGCACCAGCTTCGGCTTCCGCGACGCCTGGGCGGTTGGCGCTGCTGATGCGTACACCGTCGGTGTCTGGGTTGGCCGCCCGGACGGCACGCCGAATCCCGGTTTTTTCGGGGCCAATGTCGCCGCTCCCTTGCTGATCGATATTTTTACCGCCATCGACAAAGCGCCGCCCGCGCCGCGCATCGCGCCGCCGGAAGTGACGCAGGCGACGATCTGCTGGCCGCTCGGCCTGCGTTTTGACCCGGCGGAGGCGGCGCTGTGCCATCGCCGGGCCGTTGCCTGGCTGCTGCACGACACCGCGCCGCCGACCTTCCCCGACCGCCTGCGCGGTGGCGAGCCGCGCTATGCCTATGAGGTCGATGCCGTCAGCGGTTTGCGCGTGAGCGCCGAATGCCGGGAGGGCATCCAAAAGCGCCCGCGTTTGCGCATCGCAGCCGCGCGTTGGCCAGCGGCGCTTGAACCCTGGCTGCTCCCCGATCTCAAAGCCAAGGCCGAGCCGCCCGCCTGGGACGCCCGCTGTCCGTCCGCGCCCGATCCGGCGGGGGGGCTGCGCATCGTCGGCATCAGGAACGGTGAAATCATCCAGCGCCCCCGGCCCGACCAGCCTGCCGTCATCCGCCTTGAACTGCGCGGCGGCCGCGCTCAGGGCGGCGAGGTCTACTGGCTCATCAATGGCCGTCTCGCCGCCCGTCAGGCTGCCCGCCAGCCTTTCATCCGCCGTCTCGAAGCCGCGGGCCGCGTCGACATCACGGTCATGGACGATTTTGGCCGCTATGATCGGGTCAGCGTCAGCGCCCGCTGAGGGTGAGTTTTGCGATGGGATTGTCAAAAAAGACTCAAGTTTTCGCCATCGGCATAAAAATATACAAAAAATTCTAAAATTGTCTGATAATATCCAAAAGCAACTTCTAGAACGACGGCCTAGATATCATGACAGAACCTGAATTTTTAAGTACGCGGCAAGCCGCGCAGCGCCTTGGCGTCTCTCTTGGCACCGTACAGAACATGGTCGAGAGCGGCGCGCTGGAGGCGTGGAAAACGACTGGCGGCCACCGCCGCATTCCCGTCGCCTCGGTCGAGGCCCTGCTGACTCGCCGCCGCAACCTGACGGCTGGCGCGCACGAAACCAGCAACCGGCTGGAGATCCTGATTACCGAGGACGATCCGACCTTGCAGCTGCTCTACCGGATGACCATGGAAAGCTGGGATCTGCCGCTTGATGTTCGTATCGCCGACAACGGCTTCGCCGGTCTGCTCCAGGTCGGCCAGCGGCCGCCCGACGTGCTGATCGCCGATCTGATGATGCTGGGCATGGATGGTTTCGAGATGATTCACCACCTGCGGGCCAACCCCGACCTGGCGCAGATGGACATCATCGTGGTCAGCGCCATTGACCGCGACACCGTTATCGGTCGCGGCCTGCCGCCGGATGTCACGGCCTTTACCAAGCCCATTCCTTTCCACGAAATCAAGGGCTTCCTGCTTGGCCGTCTGGCCGCCCGCCAGCGCGCCACCTGAGTGCGCCGCCCGGAATCTTCGATTTCAGGCGAGAAAACGCGCCAGCAGCACATTGAGAAAGCGCCGCCCGTGCGCGGTCGGCGCGATGCGCCGGGGCTTGAGATCGAGGAGTCCGTCAGCGGCGGCGCTTTGCAGTTGCCGCTGGATCGTCGCCAGCGGCTGCCCTGTGCGCTGCTCGAACAGGGATGGCGCAAAGCCGTCGGCGAGGCGGAGCGCGTTCATCAGAAATTCGCCGGGCAGATCGGCTTTGGCCACCTGCTGTTCTTCCTGCACCGGCTGCCCGGCGCTTACCCGGTCAAGATAGGCTTCCGGGCGTTTCCAGCGCATCTGGCGCAGCACGCGGTCGGGCAGGGTCAGCTTGGCATGCGCGCCAGCGCCGATGCCGAGGTAATCGCCAAATTGCCAGTAATTGAGGTTGTGACGGCAGGCTTCGCCAGGCCGGGCAAAGGCCGAGATTTCATAATTGCCGTAAGCGGCGGCGGCAAGCTGTTCTTCGATGGCGTCCTGCATGTCGGCGCACTGATCGGCCTCCGGCAAGGCGGGCGGCAAGGCGGCAAAGCGGGTGTTCGGCTCAATCGTCAATTGATAGCAGGAGAGATGCGGCGGCGCGAAGGCCAGCGCCGTCGTCACGTCGGCCAGCGCCTGGGCAAACGTCTGGCCGGGCAGGCCGTACATCAGGTCGAGATTGAAATGGGCGAAATGTTCGCTCGCCAAGCGCGCCGCCCGCCGCGCTTCGCCGCTGTCGTGAATGCGGCCCAGCGCCTTGAGATGGTCATCATTGAAGCTCTGGACGCCAAGCGACAGGCGATTGACGCCCGCCGCGCGAAAAGCGGCGAATTTATCCGCCTCGATGGCGCCGGGATTGGCTTCAAGCGTGATTTCGGCGTCCGGCGCCAGCAGCGTCAGGGCGCGAAAAGCGGCGAGCAGTTCGTCGATGGCGGCGACCGACAACAGACTGGGCGTGCCGCCGCCGAAAAACACGCTATGCACCCGCCGCCCCCAGATCAGCGGCAGGGCCGTTTGCAGATCGGCAATCAGCGCGGCGACATACGCCCCTTCGGGAATCACCGCCCCCGCCGCGTGCGAGTTGAAATCACAATACGGACATTTGGCGCGGCACCACGGGATGTGCACGTAAAGCGACAGCGGCGGCGGCTGGCCAAACGCCAGCGGCGCATCGGCCTGGCTAGAGCGGTTTTGATTCAAGTGTATACGCCCCCTATACCGTTCGGGCTGAGCCTGTCGAAGCCCGGTTCAAGCCGCCGTATCCTCTCTCCGCACCGTCCTTCGACAAGCTCAGGACG
>JAITMS010000094.1 GCA_031277255.1 Azonexus sp. | reverse complement strand
CAGGTCATTCCGCGACCACGGCAGACACCGCCCGCTCGACTACGCCCCGCTCGCAGCCGCGCTGCGCGAACATCCCCAACTCGCCGACGGCGTGGCCGATGAACTACACCCGGGCCGGGGCTATTGCCAGATCGACGCCAGCGACGTCCCCGCCGCCCGCGCCGCGCTTGCCTCGCCGGGGGCATTCCTCCGCTATCACGCGCAAAGCGTGCTTGAAGAACTGGAAGCGCAATGAAAATGCTGTTGATCTTCCCACACTGGGCATTTGCCGCGCTACTGGCGGCGGGACACTTTGCCCAGGCGGCTCCCGCCGCCGATACCCCGGCTACTTACGCCGCCCGCTGGCCGCTGCAACTGCCTGCCGGGGCGAGCCTCGTCCGGCTGCCGCTGCCCGTTGACGCGCTGACTCAGGCGCAGACCGCTGATCTGCGCGACCTGCGGGTGTTCAACGCCGATGGCCAGCCGACGCCGCTGGCGCTCGCCCGCGCCCGCCCGGAGAGCGCCGCGCCGCCTGTCCCGATCACGCTGCCCGCGCTGCCGATCAAAACCCCCCGGCAAAGCCGCGTGGGCGAGTTCACATTGCATATCGAGGACGGCCCCAATGGCCGTATCGTCGATCTTGACAGCAAAGCGCCCGGCGTGACCACCGGCAAAGCCTTCGCCCTGCTCGGTTTTCTCGTCGACACGCGCGAGCAGAAAGCGCCGCTGGAGGCCATCGAACTGGCGGCGGAGTGGCCGCCGGAGCGCCCCTTCACCTTTCGTCTGGCGACCAGCGGCGACCTGAGAAACTGGCAGCCGCTCGGTGACATCACCGTTTATCGGGGCGCTGACGGCGCGCTGCTGACGCCGCCGCGTCTGGCGCTCACCGGCCTCAGCTTGCAGTCGCGCTATCTGCATATCTATTGGGACGCCGAAGCAGCCGGAATCAGCGCCACCGATCTCGATGCCGTGCGCCTTGACGCCGTGCGTCTCTTGCCCGCGCCGCCGCAAGCCGCGCCAGAGCGGCTGGCGGTGCCGCTGGCGCTGGCGGCGGCAGCGGCAACCCAAAACCATCGCGACCCGCGCGTTCTCGAATGGCGGCTGCCGTTCGCCACGCCCATCGCGGCGCTCGACATCCGCCTCGACGGCCCGGCGGCGCTGATCCCCGTGCGCGTCCTCGCCCGGCAGCAGCGTGGACAGGCGTGGACGCCGCTGGCCCGGCACGTCGTCTTCAATCTGACGCGCGACGGGCAAAACCAGCACAGTCCGCCGCTCGAACTCAGGGAGGCCGCCTGGCGCGAATGGCGGCTCGAAGCCGATCCGTCCTCGCCCGGCTTTACCACGCTGCCGCAGATCACCGCCTTTCTCGATCCGGCGCAACTGGTCTTCGTCGCCAGCGGCCCGCCGCCCTTCACGCTGGCTGCTGGCCGGGCCGACGCGGCGACGGTCTATCTGCCCCTGAGCAGCCTGATTCCCGACTACCAGCCCGCCGCCGAGAACCAGCTTGCCGCCGCCAGCCTCACCGCCACCGCGCCGCCGCCCGCTGCCGCCCTGACGACGCTGCCCGCCGCCGAGCGCGACCCGCGCCGCTGGGTGTTATGGGCCGTTCTCGCCGCTGGCGTCCTCGCCCTTGGCGGCATGGCCTGGGCGCTCCTGCGCCAGCTTGGGAAGCAGAGGACAGAGGACGGATGACAGAGGGCAGTGCGTTTGCGCCGCAAGGCGGCGGAAATTAACCGGCCCCGATGCCGCCGCCGTGGGCTTTCCTCTTAAAATCACTCATTTTGATCTTGCCGCCCAGGCTCTCCATCCATGAAAAGCGCCCAAATCCGCCAGCAGTTTCTTGATTTTTTCGCCGCCAAAGGCCACCAGATCGTGCCCTCCAGTTCGCTGGTGCCGCACGACGACCCGACGCTCCTGTTTACCAATGCCGGGATGAACCAGTTCAAGGACGTTTTTCTCGGCTTTGACAAGCGCCCCTACAGCCGCGCCGCGACCAGCCAGAAATGCGTGCGGGCGGGCGGCAAGCATAACGATCTGGAAAATGTCGGCTACACCGCGCGTCACCACACCTTTTTTGAAATGCTCGGCAATTTCAGCTTTGGCGATTACTTCAAGCGCGACGCCATCCAGTACGCTTGGGAATTGCTGACCGAAGTCTGCAAATTGCCGAAAGACCGGCTCATGGTCACGGTTTATGCCGAAGACGACGAAGCCTACGCCATCTGGCGCGAGACGATCGGCCTGCCCGCCGAAAAAATCATTCGCATCGGCGATAACAAGGGCGCGCGCTACGCCTCCGACAATTTCTGGATGATGGGCGACACCGGCCCCTGCGGGCCGTGCAGCGAAATTTTTTACGACCACGGCGCGCACATCCCCGGCGGCCCGCCCGGTTCGCCCGACGAGGACGGCGACCGCTTCATCGAAATCTGGAACAACGTCTTCATGCAATTCAACCGCGACGAGCAGGGCGTGATGCACCCGCTGCCCAAGCCCTCGGTCGATACCGGCATGGGGCTGGAGCGCATCGCGGCGGTCTTGCAGGGCGTCCATTCCAATTACGAGATTGATCTGTTTCAGGCGCTGATCGCGGCGGCGGCGCGCGAGACGGCCTCTGCCGATCTCGCTTCGCCCTCGCTCAAAGTGCTGGCCGACCACATCCGCGCCTGCTCGTTCTTGATCGCCGACGGCGTCATCCCCGGCAACGAAGGGCGCGGCTACGTGCTGCGCCGCATCATCCGCCGCGCCATTCGCCACGGCTACAAACTCGGCGCGCGGGCGGCGTTTTTCTACCGGATGGTTCCCGATCTGGTCGCGCAAATGGGCGCGGCCTATCCTGAACTCGCCGAAGCGCAAACGCGCGTGATGGA
>JAITMS010000115.1 GCA_031277255.1 Azonexus sp. | reverse complement strand
CTCACCACAACACCGCTCCAAAACCTTTCATCTGGACTAAAAGCGCCCGTGACATCCTGCAAAAGGTCATCCGTGCAAATAAACGATTAAGCTATAAACAGAATGCAGCACTACACTAGTATCAGAGGACGGATGACAGAAGACTGACGTTTTGCGCCGCTTTGCGGCGGAGATTAGAGTATTTTCTGTTCAAGTCTTTACACTCCCGTTCGTCCTGGGCTTGTCGAAGGACGGTGCGGAGAGAGGATACGGAGGATTGAACCGGGCTTCGACAGGCTCAGCCCGAACGGTATAGGGGTGTGTATGCATTTGAATCAAAACCGCTCTAGAGCGGCTTTGATTCAAATGCTTATGGTTTTTCCCTCGCCCGCTTGCGGGAGAGGGTGGCCGAAGGCCGGGAGAGGGTCAGCGGCGTATCCATTGCCGCTACCGCTAATCGGAACGCCGTCCCTCTCCCCCAGCCCCCTCCCGCAAGCGGGCGAGGGGAGCAAAGCGCGCATGAGCGCGGCGCTTTTATTTCCGCCCCAAGCCGCCCAGCAGCGCCGCCACGACTTTGCGCGGTTTGTGCGGGGTGGCTCTGGCCGGGGCTTGGGGTGAATCCGGGATGTCGCCGCGCGGGGTGTTTGCTTCGTAGGGCTTGCTGAAATCGAAGCCGTCGGCGGCGATCATCGGGTTGCGGCGCGGGGGTTTGCGCTCGACCCGCTCCTTCCTTTCCGGCTTGTCAGAGAGCGGCGCTTTGACCGGGGCGCTGCGTTTGCGCTTGTTGCCGGGAGGGTATTCATAGTCCGGCTCCGGCGCGAAACCGGCGATTTCGATCTGCTCGATGGGGCGCTTGATGAGCTTCTCGATTTCGGCCAGATAGCCGACTTCGTGGGCGCTGACGAGCGAGATGGCGTTGCCGGTTTTACCGGCGCGGCCGGTGCGGCCAATGCGGTGCACGTAATCTTCGGGGATGTGCGGCAGTTCGTAATTGATGACGTAGGGCAGGTCGTCCACATCAAGGCCGCGGGCGGCGACGTCGGTGGCGACCAGGGCCTGTGTCGCCCCGGCTTTGAAGGCGTCGAGCGCCTTCAGGCGGTCGAGCTGGCTTTTGTCGCCGTGAATGGCGTCGGCGGCGAGTCCAGCCCGTTGCAGTTCGCGGGTCAGCCGCGAACAGCCCTGTTTGGTGCGCATGAAGACGAGGCACTGGCGAATCTCGCCGGAGCGCAGCAGTTGGGTCAGCAAGCCGCGCTTGCCGTATTCCGAAACCGGGTGCACGCGGTGGCTGATGGTTTCGGAAACCTGATTGCGGCGGGCGACTTCGACCAGCACCGGCGACTTCAGCATATTGTCGGCGAGCTTCTTGATTTCTTCCGAAAAAGTGGCCGAAAAAAGCAGGCTTTGCCGCTGCGCCGGCAGCATTTTGAGGATGCGGGTGACATCCGGGATAAAGCCCATGTCGAGCATCCGGTCGGCTTCGTCGAGAACCAGGGCCTGCACCGCGTTGAAGCTGACGCTTTTGTTTTCGACGTGATCGAGCAGCCGCCCCGGCGTGGCGACGAGAATTTCGACGCCCTTTTTCAGTTCGGCGATCTGCGGCTTGATGTCGACGCCGCCAAAGGCGCACATGGCGCGCAGCGGCGTGTGTTTGCCGTAAGCCTTGACCGATTCGAAAACCTGAATCGCCAGTTCGCGGGTCGGCGTCAGAATCAGCGCCCGCACCGGATGCTTGGCGGGCGAGGGGCTGCTGTTGGCAAAGGGCAGGAGACGCTGGAGGATCGGCAGGGTGAAGGCGGCGGTCTTGCCGGTGCCGGTCTGCGCGCCGCCCATGATGTCCTGGCCGTTGATGATGAGCGGAATGGCCTGGATCTGGATTGGTGTCGGCTGGGTATAGCCTTGGTCGGTAACGGCGCGCAGGAGTTCAGGCGCGAGGCCGAGAGCGGCGAAGGTGGTTGCGGGAGCGGTCGTTGGCGCGGCGACGCTGGCGTCGGTCGGGGGGGGTATTTCAGACATGGCGCGATTATACAGGGATCAGGTATTGGGGATCAGAAGACAGAAGACAGAGGACGGAAGACAGTCAATATCCGCCGCCAAGCGGCGCATAACAATTACGGATTCCCGATCCCTGATTCCTGAGTCCCGCCGCCGGTTTCCGGCGGCTTGTCGGCGGCGTCGCCGCTGACCGTTGCCGGTTTGCGCTTTTTGCCGGGCGGCGGCTGGGGCGGCGGCAGTTGCGGGGCGATGGTGTCGATCTTGTTGTCGCGCATGTACTCGTCCATTTCCCGCCAGCCTGCGAAGATCCCGGCTTTCGGCAGCCAGGAATAGATCGAATAGCAATCCTCGATGGCCCGTCCCGATTGACGGCAGGCGCTGCCGACAGCCCTGGCTTCGGCTTCGAGGCGGGCTTCCTTGTGAGCCGGGTCTTCGATGCCGAGCTTCTGGTTGACCTGGTCGCAGGCGGCGAGGGTCAGGAGGGCGGCGGCGAGGAGCAAGAGGCGCGGGTTCATGCGCCGAATTTTCGCACATTCAAGAAAGATGCGCGAAATCAGAGGACAGGGGACAGAGGACAGAGAGGTGGTCAGTAGTCAGTCAGCTACCGGCGCGTAGCGCCGCAAACCAACAGACCACTGAATACAAATCCGTCCTCTGTCCTCTGTCCTCCGCAGAGGACAGGAAATTCAAGGAGATGCAAAAAGCCGAGAGGCATGGATGATAATCGTCTGTCCTTTTTTCTGTTTCCTGTTCTGGAGTTCCTGTCTTGAAACTTTCCGCCTGTCTCCTTGCCGTCTTCTGCGCGGCGTTCAACCTGCCCGCCCAGGCCGCTCCGGCCAAGCCTGCCGCCAAATCCACCGCCAAACCTGCCGCCAAGGCAGCGCCCAAGCCGGCCGCGCCGCTGGCGCTGGAACTGGCCCACAACCTCGGCCCGGAGGCCGAGCAGCGTTTGCAGGAGGTGCTTGAACGCTTCAACAAGGAAAGCGGTCTGGCCATGAGCCTGAAACCCTTTGTCAAGGGCGGCAAGCCCGCCGTCCTCAACCTCATGCGGCGCGACGAAACCGGCGAGGTGCTGCGTCAGGCCAAGCAATTCACGCCGCTCTACAAGGTCATGGCCAGCTCTGGCGTCAAGTTCAACGCCAAGGATATTTCCCCCGATCTCAAGGCTGGCGTCGTCGATGGCAGCGGTCGTCTGGTCGCGCTGCCGCTGGTTTATTCGACGCCGGTGCTGTTCTACAACAAAAACGCCTTCAGAAAGGCCGGGCTTGACCCAGAACAGCCGCCCGCCACCTGGTTCGAGATGCAGGGCATGCTCGACAAATTGCAGAGCGCCGGGAGCAACTGCCCC
>JAITMS010000080.1 GCA_031277255.1 Azonexus sp. | reverse complement strand
GCCAAACTGGCTGGTGGACGCCGTGGGCGGCAACATGAGCAAAACCACGGCGCTGGGGTCTCGCCTGTTCGCCGCCTTCGCCGAAAGCGGGATGTTACTCCTCATCGAAAACTGGGGGGTAGGCGCGCATTATATCGCCGACAACGGTGACGGCACTTTTCGCCTGCCCGATCTGCGCAACACCTTCGCCAGAGCCGCCGCTGGCGCGATTGATCCGGACATTGCAAATGCAAGGTGGATTGGAAGCTGGCAGGGGGATGCGATACGGAACATCACCGGCAGTTATACCCCGTCTGGTATGAACACGTCGTCTACCGGTCGCGGATTCTACAGCGGCAGCTTATTGAGCGAATGGTCTGGCGCGTTACAGCAAGTCAATCTTGGCACAACAGAATATGTGCTGCGGGGCAGCGATGCCAAATACCAATCCGCGCGACTGGATTTCAATGCTTCTCTTGTCGTCCCCACCGCGTGGGACAACCGCCCGCAGAATACCGCCTACTGGCCGCGCATTCATGTCTGAATCACACATGCAGGCGGGGGAACTAGGCGGTATTCTGCGGCGAGGTTTCCATCGAAATTCGTGGGGTACCGTGTGCGTTGTCTGTAACTGGATCGCCGGTAGTTACCGGGCCGTATTGAGCGTTTGTCCCGTTGGAAGCACCATTCCAACTACCAGGGAATGAGCAGTACGCGCTTGCGCCTAGCGGCGGGCCGTGCCGGTGGCCCTGCATCGTATCAGCCTTGTAGCTTCCCGCCCCTCTCGCATTTGCAATGATACTGCCCGTTAAACAGCCGTCCAGAAATCAGCGGGCTTCAACAAAAATCACCCATCCGAAATTCAAGCGCAAACCGTCCAGAAATCAAAGCCGCTTTACTGGCAGGGGACACAGCCAGAAAGATTTGAGACTCGAATTTTCTGCTGTCGGCTGGCCGCCCGCAGTTCGGTAACATGGAACTGCGTCATCAAGTATCTGTGCGGGCGGAATTAGCCAAGGCGGGCGGCGACCCACTCGGTCGCCAGCGTTTTGCGGTCGATTTTGCCGTTGGGATTGCGCGGTAGCGGGCCGTTGCGTGTCTCGATGTTGGCGGGAACCATGTAGGTCGGCATCCGCTGGCGGCATTCGGCGAGCAGGGCGGCGACATCAAGCGGGCCGTTGGTTGGCGGGGTGGCGATGACCTGGATGGCTTGGCCGAGGCGCTCGTCGTCGATGCCGAAGGCGACGCATTCGCCGACCATCTGGGTGGCATAGAGAATTTCCTCGACCTCGGTCGGGCTGACGCGGTAGCCGGAGGTCTTCATCATCTCGTCGCGGCGGCCAATGAAATAGAGAAAACCCGCCTCGTCCATGCGCACCGTGTCGCCGGAGAAAACGGCGATTTCCGGCAAGACCAGCCCGTTTTCACGGCCCGGCAGCGGTTTGTAGCGTTCAGCGGTTTTTTCCGGATCGTTCCAGTAACCGAGGCCGACCAGCGCGCCGCGATGTACCAGTTCGCCCGGCTCGTTGGCGGCGCAGGGCGAGCCGTCCTCGCGCAGAACCAGAATCTCGGCATTGGGGATGGCCTTGCCGATCGAGTCGGGACGGCGGTCGACCTCGGCGGGCGGCAGATAGGTCGAGCGGAAGGCTTCGGTCAGGCCGTACATCAAAAAAGGCTGGCTGCGCGGCAGATGGCGGCGCAAGGTGTCGAGCGTCTGGCGCGGCATACGGCCGCCGGTATTGGCGAAGTAGCGCAGATGCTCGCCGATGGATTCCGGCCAGGCGAGTTGCGTCAACTGGATGTAGAGCGGCGGCACGGCGGTGAGGCCGGTGACTTTTTCGCGCTCGATCGCCTTGATGACATCGCGCGGCAGCAGGTAATTGAGCAGCACAACCCTGGCCCCCGCGTGAAAGGCCGTGGTCAACTGGCTGAAACCGGCATCGAAGGACAGCGGCAGGGCGGCCAGCAGCGTGTCGCCAGCGTGGTTCTCCAGATAACTGGCGACGCTCCTGGCCCCGGCCACCATATTGCGATGCGAGAGCACCACGCCCTTCGGCTTGCCGGTGCTGCCGGAGGTGTAGAGGATGCTGACGACATCGGTATCAATCAGCCGATGGCCGCTGAGCGGCGGCGCGGCGAGCAGATCGTCCCAGCAGAGCAGATTGAGCGCGCCACAGGCGCTCGGCGCAGTGCCCGCATCGAGGACGACGACGTGGCGAAGATCGCGGCAGGCCGCCAGCGTCTCCGGCAACAGCGCCAGCCGCGCGGCGGAAGTCACCAGCACGCGGACATTGCAATCGCGCAGAATGTAACCGACCTGTTCCGGCTTGAGCAGCGGATTGAGCGGCACGAACACGCCGCCAGCGGCGGGCGCGCCGAAGCTGGCGATCACCGTCTCAAAACGCTTTTCCAGATAGATGGCGACCCGCTCGCCGCGTTGCAGCCCCAGGGCCATCAAGCCAGAGGCAAAGCGGGCGATTGCCGCTTGCAGGTCGCCATAGGCGAGCGATGCCTTGCCATAGGTCAGCGCGGCAGCCGTCGGCGTCTGGGCGGCGGCACGGTCGATCAGTTGGTGGAGCAGATGGCTGTCGGTCATGGCGGTTTGATGCTATCAGGGATCGGGGGCGAGTCGGAATAATTACGCTTGCTGAGCTTGCCGGGAATGAGAGTTATTAGAAAAGAAATTGAGTTTGACCCATTATTACGAGGCCGATATTTTAGGTGGAAAATCTTCATAGGACTTTGGAGCATAACCCCAAATTCGTGCAACATCGCCTTTGGCCTCAAATTCAAAACCGATTTCAGATAGCTTGCCTAAGATAAGTTTTGAGTGATCTGCGGTACGGCTATTAAGGCTAATATCAAGCCACTCAACACCAACGAAAGGAAAAGGCAAATGATAAAACCACTCAGCATCCCACTCTGAAATATAGCCATTTACCCATTTGGACCTATATGAAGGCCGCCAGCCCTCAAGTTCCCGCATGAAGGTAAGCAACTCATTCCATTTCGTATCGTTTGCAAGTGCGCCTGAGAATTTTCTGTGAGCAGCAGCGATAACTTTACTTTTGTCCACGCCACGGGGCACTGTATGAGCCATTGGAAGATAATTCATATTTCAGAGGCGAGACCGGATTTGTACCGCCTAACTAAAATTAAACAACGATTTTCAAAATCGGCAGCACTGCCTAATCCGCCGTAACAGTCGATTCTATCAAATAAAACATATCGCCTCGCTTTTGGATCAAACCTGAAAATTCCCGTCTCGCCCGTTCCCTGGCTACCGCCGCAGCTTGGCGAAAGCCGCCGCCATGGCGTTGCTGGCGGGTGGCGGGGTGTTGTGGCGGGTCTGTTGGCGCGATAGCGGCGCGGCGCGTTCGGCGTTGCGGGCGGTGCCGG
>JAITMS010000019.1 GCA_031277255.1 Azonexus sp. | reverse complement strand
TGATTTCGAACACCACGATCTTATCAATTCGAGGCTCTCAGCCCACTTCCAACTAATCCCCAGCCCCTTCCAATCATGTCAAATGCTTAAGGTAGTGCCATTGCGATTAGAGCGGTTTTCACTCAAATGCTTACACTCCCCTCCCGTTCGGGCTTCGCCTGTCCCTTCGACTTTGCTCAGGACAGGCGAAGCCCGGTTCAAGCCTCCAGCCCCTCTCTCCGCACCGCCCTTCGACAAGCTCAGGGCGAACGGTATTTTGATTTGTATGCACTTGAATCAAAACCGCTCTAATGCCACTCGCTGACCAACCGAGGGCAACGCTCACCCCACCCCCCGACTCGCCAGATAATCCTCATAGCCGCCAAGGTAATCAACAACCCGGCCATCGCCCTTGACCTCGAACACGCGGGTCGCCAGCGAGGAGACGAATTCGCGGTCGTGGGAGACGAAAATGAGGGTGCCGGAGAATTTTTCGAGGCCGGTGTTCAAGGCCTCAATGGATTCCATGTCGAGGTGGTTGGTCGGTTCGTCCATGACCAGCACGTTGGGGCGGGAGAGCATCAGTTTGCCGAACAACATGCGGCCCTGTTCGCCGCCGGAGATGACGTTGACCGGCTTTTTCACTTCGTCGCCGGAAAAGAGGAGCCGCCCCAGGGTGCCGCGCACCAGGGTTTCAAGGTCGCCGCCGTCTTCGATGCTGGCGCGGGCGTAGCCGACGATCCATTCGCTCAGGCTTTGGCTGCCGGTAAATGCTGCCGAGTGATCCTGGGCGTAGTAGCCGGGCTGGGCTTTTTCGGCCCATTTGATCGCGCCGTGCTGCGGCTGTAGCTCGCCCAGCAGGAGCTTCAAAAAGGTGGTTTTGCCGACGCCGTTTTCGCCGATGACGGCGATTTTTTCACCGGCGTTGATGGTGATGGTCAGTTTGTCGAAAATCGGGCGCTCGCCGCCCGGGTAGGTAAAGGACAAGTCCTCGATTTCGACCGCCTGGCGGTGCAGTTTCTGCTTTTCATCGTAATCGAAGCGTATCCACGGGTATTGACGGGAGGACGGCTTGACATCTTCCGGCTTCAGTTTGTCGATCAGCCGCAATCGGCTGGTCGCCTGTTTGGCCTTGGATTTGTTGGCGGAAAAGCGGCGGACGAAATCCTGCAATTCGGCGATGCGCTCCTTGGCCTTGCTGTTGGCCGCCTGCTGGCGGGCGCGGGCCTGCGCCGAGGCTTCCATGAAATCGTCGTAATTGCCGGGGTAAATCTGGATCTTGCCGTAGTCCAGATCGGCCATGTGGGTGCACACCTGATTGAGAAAGTGGCGGTCGTGACTGATGATGACCATGGTCGATTCGCGCTCGTTGAGGATGTCTTCCAGCCAGCGGATGGTGTCGATGTCGAGGTTGTTGGTCGGTTCATCGAGCAGCAGGATGTCCGGGTTGGCGAACAGCGCCTGGCAGAGGAGCACGCGCAATTTCCAGCCGGGCGCGACGGCGCTCATCAGACCGTCGTGCTGGCTGGTCGGGATGCCGACGCCGAGCAACAGTTCGCCAGCCCGCGCTTCCGCCGTGTAGCCGTCGTACTCGCCGACCTTGCCTTCGAGTTCGGCGGCGCGCATGTAATCGTCCTCGCTCGCTTCCGGATTGGCGTAGATGGCGTCGCGTTCGGCGATGGCGGCCCACAGTTCCTCGTGGCCCATCATCACGACATCGAGCACGCGCCGGTCTTCATAGGCGAACTGGTCCTGGCGCAGATAGGCCAGGCGCTCGGTCATCTCCTTGGCGACATTGCCCGCCGTCGGCTCCAGCGCGCCGCAGAGGATTTTCATAAAGGTCGATTTCCCGGCCCCGTTGGCCCCGATCAGGCCATAACGGTAGCCCTCGCCAAACTTGACATTGACGTTCTCAAACAGGGGCTTGGCCCCGAACTGCATGGTGATGTTGGCGGCAACGAGCACGGCGAATCCTGTAGCGGACGAAAGGCGCGGATTTTACCCGTTTATTCAATGGTCGCCCGGAAGGCGGCTTGAACCGCGCGCATCAGCGATGGGTGCAAGATGCCCAGTTTGGGCGTTTGGCCGTGGGGCGCGGCGGGCGGTACGGCGAACCAGTCGCTGTTGTAGGGCAGATCAAAGGTCTGCCGCAGGTCGAACTTGGTGTCGTAGCTCAAGCCCGCAGCGGCATAAGCAGCCGGGTTGCTGGCGCGCAGAATGGCGAATTCGCCCCGGTAAAGCCTCGTCGTGCGCTGACTGGTGCCATAGGCGACACTGACCGTGAACTGCGGCGTGTCATCGTCAAAAACCGTCAGCACCAAGGCGGGACGGGCTTTCGGCTTGTGCTGGATGGCATCGGGGAAATGACACCAGACAATTTCACCGGCAGTCGGTTCGCCCCACCAGTGGACGGTCACGAGGCTTCCAGATCAAACAGGCTGGAGCGCACAGATTTTTTGCCGCCCTGCCCCGCCAGTTTTTTGATCTGGCGCGCCTGGGCAGCGGTCAACGGACCGTCATCGGCCTCATACTGCGGCAATACGCGAGTTGCCAACTCGCGCAAGGCCTGATGAATCGCCTGCGTCTCATCAACGCCAAGATATTCGGCCAGCCGCTTGGCGGTGGCGCGGGTAACACCGGCGGCACTATCGGATGAGCGGTAACGGAAGGCGATCTGATTGGCAAGGGCGGCAGCAGGCATGACAGGACTCCTTATAGCTATCAAAAAGATAGCTAACCCGGCTCCTATTGTCAATTCCCGGCAGGGTGTAACATGCCGCCCGGTATTCATCAGGTTTTGGCAGCAAAATGGTTCCCCATCTCACCACCGCTCTCTCCGGTCCCCTGCTTGAACTGGAACGCCGTTTTCTTGACGCCAGCGCGCAGATTGAACGCTGGCTGCGCGGGCAGTGGCTGGAGCATACGCCGCCGTTTTATTCTTCGGTCGATTTGCGCAATTCCGGTTTCAAGCTGGCGCCGGTCGACACCAATCTGTTTCCCGGCGGCTTCAACAATCTCAACCCGGCTTTTCTGCCCCTGTGCGTGCAGGCGGCGATGAGCGCCATCGAGAAATTCTGCCCGGCGGCAAAAAACCTGCTGCTGATCCCGGAAAACCACACGCGCAATACCTTTTATCTGCAAAACGTCGTCCAGATTGCCGCCATTCTCCGGCAGGCCGGGCTGGATGTGCGGATCGGCTCGCTGCTGCCCGATCTGACCGGCCCGACGCCGGTCGAATTGCCGGGTGGTCAGCAACTCCTGCTCGAACCGCTCGTCCGCCACGGCAACCGGCTTGGCGTCGCCGACTTCGAGCCGTGCGCCATCTTGCTTAATAACGACCTGTCGGCGGGCATTCCGGCCATTCTGCAAGGGCTGGACGAGCAGGTCGTGCTGCCGCCCGTCCATGCCGGTTGGGCGGTGCGGCGCAAATCCAACCATTTTGCCGCTTACGATCAGGTCGCCAACGACTTCGCCCGCGAAACCGGCATTGACCCGTGGCGCATCAATCCGGCTTTTTCGGTTTGCCGCAGTGTCGATTTTCACAGTCGGCAAGGCGAGGAATGTCTCGCCGCCAATGTTGCCGCCGTGCTTGACATCGTCGGCGAAAAATACCGGGAATACGCCATCGACGAGACGCCCTACGTCGTCGTCAAGGCCGACGCCGGTACTTACGGGATGGGCGTGATGACGGTGCGCAGCGTCGATGAGGTGATCGCCCTGAACCGCAAGCAGCGGAACAAGATGAGCGTGGTCAAGGAAGGTCTGGCCGTCAGCGAGGTACTGATCCAGGAGGGCGTGCATTCCTGCGAGACGGTCAACGAAGCCGTTGCCGAGCCGGTGGTCTACATGATCGACCGCTATGTCGTCGGCGGTTTTTACCGGGTGCACACCGAGCGCGGCAAGGATGAAAACCTCAATGCGCCGGGGATGCATTTCGAGCCGCTGGCCTTCGAGACCGGCTGCAACCTGCCCGACTACCGCTGCGGCGACCCCGACGCGCCGCCCAACCGTTTTTACGCCTACGGCGTCGTCGCCCGGCTGGCCTGTTTGGCGGCTGCGGTCGAACTGGAACGCACGGCGTCGGCGGCAAACTGAGCGCCGAGGGGAATAAATTCACAGCCGCGCCGCCAAACTCTTTGCCATACTGCGGCAAGCGCCTTGTCGGGCTGGCATCGCTCAGGCTATTCTGCAAGGGCTTTGTCTCTTGTTCATCCCGCCTGTTCCGCTAGACCACCGCAAAGGGAGACGTTTTTGCGCGGCATAACCTTGGGAAAATCGGATTTCGCCAACAGTCTGATGTTGCGCATCGGCTTGCTGATTCTCGTCGCGCTGGTCATCTTCACCATTGCCATCGCCCAGTTGATCGGTCAGCCGACCATCCATCGCCTGGCCGAAACCCAGTTGCGGCTTGCTTCGGAGCAGCTCGAAGGACGCTATACGCGGCTCCTCAACAATGTCGAAGCGACCCTGAAGAGCGGCCAGGCGTGGATCAACGCCAGCGGGATCGACTACAACGAGTTGCTGCGCTTCAACGAATTTTTCTTCCCCATCCTGGCCCATGATGGCGAAATCAACTCGGTTCTTTTTGCCAACGAATCGGGGCGCGGGTTTTTCATGTTTCTCGATGGCGAGGGCGGCTGGTACAACCGCATTTCAAACCCCGACGGCTGGCCGGAAAATACCTACTGGATTCACTGGAACGCCAAGGGAGAGATCGTCTCGGTCGAAACCCGCGAACAATACGATCCCCGCCAGCGGCCCTGGTTCAAGGGCGCAATGGCCGCGGCCGACGCCAGGACGGTGGCGTGGACCGAACCCTACATCTTCTTCACCAACAAGGAGCCGGGCGTGACCGCCTCGGTTCGCGGGCAGGCGGCTGACGGTTCAAATTACGTGCTGGCCTACGATGTCCGCCTCAAGGAAGTGACCAGCTTCACCACCCGCCTCAGCGTCGGCCAGGATGGTCATGCCGCCATTCTGCTCAATGATGGCCGCCTGATCGCGCCGCCTGATCGCGCCCGCTTTGCCGACCCGGAGATGCAGAGCCAGGCGTTGCTCAAGCAACCGGCGGAACTTGGCCTGCAAGAACTGGCCGAAGCCTACCGGCTGTGGCAGGCCGAGCCGACGCCGGAACAACGCTTGCACAGCTTCTCCCGCCCGGATGGCGACTGGCTGAGCCTGTTCGCCCGCAGCACCGATGGCCGCACCGGCGTCTGGCTCGGCGTGGTTGCGCCGCTCCGCGATTTCGTGCCGATCAACACCAGAGATCTTGCCGTCTTCGGCCTCCTGTTGCTGGCAACCCTTGGTCTGAGCGGCATCGTCGCCGTCCGTATCGCCCGCCGCTTTGGTCAGCCGCTGGCCGAATTGACGGCGGAGAGCCAACGCATTGGCCGTCTCGAACTGGAGCAGCCGGTGGTCACCGCCGCCTCTTGGCGCGAAGTGACCCAACTGGCCAATGGCCTCGAAAACATGCGCCAGCGCCTGCTGCAATCGCGTCAGGACATGCAGCAGGCGGCGGTTGAACTGGAAGAAACCATTGCCCGGCGCACCCAGGATCTGCGCCAGAGCCAGAGCAGTCTGCAAAAGCGGGAAGCCTTCTACCGCGCCATTTTCGACCACGCCGCCGTCGGCATCGTCAGTCTCGCGCCGGATCTGCGGCCCAACGAAATCAATCCGGCCTTTACCGCTTTCCTCGATCAATCGCTGGCGACCCTGCTCGAACATGCCCATCTCGGCCTGACGCCGTCCGAATCCGACCGCCTGCGGCAAGCCCTGGGTGAAATGGCCAGCGGCCAGCGCAGCAGTCTGCGCGACGAGTTTCAGTTCGTCGACCGCCACGGCGCGACGCGCTGGGGCGATCTCCAGGTGACGGCCGTGCTCGATGCCGCGGGCAAGGTCGATCACCTGCTTTTGACCGTGCTCGACATCACTGTCCGCCATCAGGTTCAGGCCGAGTTGCTCAGTCAGTTCACCTTCGAGCGCGCCTTGCTCGACACCATTCCCAATCCCATTTTCTACAAGGGCGCGGACGCCCGCTTTCTCGGTTGCAATGAGGCTTACGAGGAATTTTTCGGCATCCGGCGTGATCTGCTCGTCGGGCGACGCGTGCTCGATCTCGGCTACCTGCCGGAAGCCGATCGCGCCGCCTGGCAAGCCGAGGACGAGGCGGTCATCGCCAGCGGCGAGAGCGCCGTCCGCGAGACGACGATGCCGCACGCCGACGGCAGCCAGCGCGATGTCCTCTACGCCGTCAGGGGCTTTCGCGCCCCGGCTGGCGGGCCGGGCGGCCTGATCGGCCTGATCGTCGACATCACGCCGCAGAAAGAAGCCGAACGCGAAGCCGACCGGGCGCGCCGCGCCGCCGAGGAAGCGGCGGCGGCCAAAGGCACCTTCCTCGCCAACATGAGCCACGAGATCCGCACGCCGATGAACGCCATCATCGGCATGACCTACCTGCTCCAGCAGACCGAACTGGCGCCGCGTCAGCGCAATTATCTGGGCAAGGTCGAAACAGCGGCCAAGGGGCTGCTCGGCATCATCAACGACATTCTCGACCTGTCGAAAGTCGAGGCCGGGATGATGACGATTGAACAGGTTTCCTTCAGCCTCGAAGCCGGACTGCGTGAGCTGGCTGGACTGAGCAGCCTGAAAGCCCGCGAGCGCGATCTCGAACTGCTGTTCGACCTGGCCGTCGGCGTGCCCGACCGGCTGGTCGGCGACCCGCTGCGTCTCGGTCAGGTGCTCATCAATCTGGTCAGCAACGCCATCAAATTTACCGAACACGGCGAAGTCACCGTTAGCGTCGCCCTCATCGCGCATCAGGAAGATAAGGTTCGGCTGCGCTTTGCCGTGCGCGACACCGGCATCGGCATGACTGCCGAGCAAACCGCCCGCATCTTTTCCGCCTTCACCCAGGCCGACAGTTCGACCACCCGCAAATACGGCGGCACCGGCCTCGGGCTGGCCATCAGCCAGCGCATCGTGCGCCTCATGGGCGGCGAAATCAGCGTCAGCAGCGAACCCGGCGTCGGTAGCTGCTTTGTTTTCGAGTTGCCCTTCGGCCTGACCGACGAAGTGCTGCTGACGCCGTCCTCCAGCCTGCCCGGATCGCTGCGGGCGCTGATCGTCGATGACAGCGGCGCCGCCCGCGAGGTCTACGCCCACATGCTGACCAGCCTCGACATCGACAATCAGGCCGTCGCCAGCGGCAGCGAGGCGTTGGCGCGGATCAGCGCCGCCCGTCAGGCGGGCAAGCCCTTCCACCTCTTGCTGCTCGACTGGCAGATGCCGGGCATGGATGGCATCGAGGTGCTGGCGGCGCTCCGCCGCAACGACAGCACGCCGCCAGCGGTCATTATGACCACCGCCTACGATCATTCCGACTTGCAGGCGGCGCTGGGCGATCTGACGGTTGACGCGATTCTCGACAAGCCCGTCACCACCTCGTCGCTGCTCAACGCCATCATGGCCGCCCTGCACCAGGGCGCCGCCGCCGAACAAAGCCCGCTGGCCAGCCAGATGCCGCGTTTCAACGGACAACACGTCCTGCTCGTTGAAGACAACGAAATCAACCGGGAACTGGCCAGGGAAATTCTCACCAGTACCGGCCTCCGGGTCAGTTCCGCCGAGGACGGCATGGAAGCCCTGAGCCGCTTGCGGCGGGAAAGTTTCGATCTGGTGCTGATGGATTGCCAGATGCCGGTGATGGATGGCTACGAGGCAACCCGGCGTATCCGCAGCGAACTCGGCCTGAACAGCCTGCCGATCATCGCCATGACGGCCAACGCCCTCTCCGGCGACCGTGAACGCTGCCTGGCCGTCGGCATGAACGATCACGTCGGTAAACCAATCGACATCGGCGCCATGCTGGCGACGCTGGCTTATTGGCTGGACGCCAACCCGGCCACGGTGGCAACGGCCACGTCGGAAGCCGCCGCCAGCGCCGTGGAAGAGGCTCCGGCGCAGGTTCTTGACCGCTCTGGCGCGCTGGCTCGTCTCGGCGGCAATCACGAACTCTATGGCCGCCTGCTTGCCCGCTTCCGCGACAGCCAGAGCGATACCGTCAGCCGCTTAAACACCGCCCTGGCCGCTGGCGACAAGGCCAGCGCGCTCCTCATCGCCCACACCTTGCGCGGCCTGGCGGGCAATCTCGGCGCCAACGGCCTGGCCAGCCAGGCGGGCGCGCTGGAAACCCTGCTCAAGGAAACGCCGGAGGCCGCCGTTCCCGATCAACTGATGACGGCCCTGGCCGAACAACTGGCAAGCGCGCTGGCGGCAATCGCCAGCCACGCCGCGCCGCCCGACCGCGCCGCCGCGCCTGCCGCCAAGCCGCTCGATGCCGCCGTCCTCCGCACGGCGCTGGAAAATCTGCGCCAACTGATCGAGGTTTCCGACACCACCGCCCTGCGGGAATTCGAGGCCATCGCCGGCAATCTGCGGCAAATCGCCAATCCCGCCCGTGTCGACGAATTGGGCAGACTGATCGACCAGTACGAGTTTGAAGGCGCCGCCGCCGTTCTCGACAGCCTGCTCGGCCACGCCAAATTCTGAGCGGGCAGGCGTGCCGGATTTATTCCCCCAGGAACCCGTCGCCCCGCTCGCTGAGGCGTTGCGACCCAAAACACTGGACGAGGTGGTCGGGCAAGCGCACCTTCTCGGCGCGGGCAAACCCTTGAAGCTCGCCTTCCAGTCCGGCAAGCCGCACTCGATGATCTTCTGGGGGCCGCCCGGCGTCGGTAAAACGACTCTGGCGCGGCTCACGGCGACGGCTTTCCAGTGTGAATTCATTGCTCTCTCCGCCGTTTTTTCCGGCGTCAAGGACATCCGCGCGGCGATTGAGCAGGCCGGGCAGAATCTGGCGCTGGGCAAGCAGACCATCCTCTTTGTCGATGAAATCCACCGCTTCAACAAGTCCCAACAAGACGCCCTCTTGCCCTATGCCGAAAATGGTCTGGTCACCTTTATCGGGGCAACGACCGAGAACCCTTCCTTTGAAGTGAACTCGGCGCTGCTCTCGCGCGCCCAGGTCTATGTGCTGAAATCGCTGACCGACGAAGAACTCGGACAACTGCTCCAGCGCGCGCAAAAGGCGCTGGGCGATCCGGCCCTTGACGAACGGGCCAGAGACACCCTGATCGGCTACGCCGACGGCGACGCCCGCAGACTCCTGAACCTGCTCGAACAAGCGGCGACGGCAGCCAGAACCTCCGGCGTCACGGCCATGACGGCGGATTTTCTCGAAAACGCCCTGACTTTGAACGCCCGACGTTTCGACAAGGGCGGCGACCATTTCTACGACCAGATTTCGGCCCTGCACAAATCCGTGCGCGGCTCCCATCCCGACGCCGCGCTCTACTGGCTGACGCGGATGCTCGATGGCGGCGCCGACCCGCGCTATCTCGCCCGGCGCATCATCCGCATGGCCTGGGAGGACATCGGCCTCGCCGACCCGCGCGCCATGCAGATCGCCAACGACGCCGCCCTCACCTACGAACGCCTGGGCAGCCCGGAAGGCGAACTGGCGCTCGGTCAGGCGGTGATTTATCTGGCCATCGCCGCCAAGAGCAATGCCGGTTACCAAGCCTTCAATCAGGCCAGAGCCTTCGTCAGGGAAGACAAAAGCCGCGAAGTGCCCGTTCATTTGCGCAACGCGCCGACCAAGCTGATGAAGGAACTCGGCTACGGGCGGGCCTACCGCTACGCCCACGACGAAGCCAACGCCTACGCCGCTGGCGAAACCTACCTGCCGGAAGGCATGACCGAACCCGGCTGGTATCAACCGACGCCGCGCGGCCTGGAAGTCAAGATTGCCGAAAAACTGGCGCTATTGCGGCAGTGGGACGCCGAAGCCGGGAAGGAAACCTAGGGCGGGATTTATCCCGATACGGTTCTTGAAGCGAATTGCTGATGTTCGCCACCCTCTCCCCAACCCCTCTCCCGCAAGCAGGAGAGGGGCTTTTGCTCCCCTCGCCCATTTATGGGAGAGGGCGGCGGCGTTATCAGATGTCAATCCGCGCATTCAGGGCGTTGGTTTCGATAAAGGCGCGGCGCGGTTCGACCAGTTCGCCCATCAGGGTGGTGAAAATCTCGTCGGCGGCAATGGCGTCGTCGACCTGCACCCGCAACAGGCGGCGCACCTTGGGGTCCATCGTGGTTTCCCACAATTGCTCCGGGTTCATTTCGCCAAGGCCCTTGTAACGCTGTTTGCTGATGCCGCGCTCAACTTCGTTGAACAGCCACTTCATCGTTTCGCCAAAACTGCCGACGGCCTGTTTTTTCTCGCCACGGGCAACGAAAGCGCCGTCGCCAAAGAGGCCGGAGAGGGTTTCGGCGGTGCGTTTCAGGTGCATGAAATCGCCTGACAGCAACAGGTCTTCGTCAATCAGGCCGACTTTGAGGTTGCCGTGGTGCGTCCGTTCGACGCGCAGCATCCAGCGTTCCTGAATGTCATCATATCTGGCGATGACGCGGGTGCCGTGATTGACGTGGGCGGCGATCCGGTCGGCGCTGGCGCGGGCGGCGGCCTCGGATGACAGGTCGAGGGTCAGATTGTTGCCGACCACGGCTTGCAGCACATCGGGATTGATGAGGTGCGACAGGCGCTCGATCACCGCCTCGGTGGCAATCCAGTCATGGGCCAGGGTTTCCAGCGCCGTACCGCTGATCGGCGTGGCCTGGGCAGCGGGCGTCAGCGCCGCGTCGGACAGCGCCATGTTGAGCAGGAACTGGTTGTATTCCTGGTCGTCCTTCAGATAACGCTCGGTCTTGCCGTGCTTGACCTTGTACAGCGGCGGCTGGGCGATGTAGATGTAGCCGCGTTCGACCAGTTCCGGCATCTGGCGGTAGAGCAGCGTCAGCAGCAGGGTGCGGATGTGGGCGCCGTCGACGTCGGCGTCGGTCATAATGATGATACGGTGGTAACGCAGCTTGTCGACATTGAAATCGTCCTTGCCGATGCCGGTGCCGAGCGCGGTGATGAGGGTGACGATCTGCTCGGATGAAATGAGCTTGTCGAAACGGGCTTTCTCGACATTGAGCACCTTGCCGCGCAAGGGCAGAATGGCCTGGAACTTGCGGTCGCGGCCCTGCTTGGCCGAGCCGCCGGCGGAATCGCCCTCGACGATGTAGATTTCACAGAGCGCCGGGTCTTTTTCCTGACAGTCGGCGAGTTTTCCCGGCAGACCAATACCGTCGAGCGCGCCTTTGCGCCGCGTCATTTCGCGGGCTTTGCGGGCGGCTTCACGGGCGCGCGAGGCTTCGACAATCTTGCCGCAGATGGTTTTGGCGTCAATCGGGTTTTCAAGCAGGAAATCGGCCAGTTTCTGCGCCACGACTTCCTCGACGGCTGGCCGCGCTTCCGAGGACACCAGTTTCATCTTGGTCTGCGAGGCGAACTTGGGATCAGGCATCTTGATCGACAGAACGCAGGCCAGACCTTCGCGCATGTCGTCGCCGCTGATTTCCACCTTGGCTTTCTTGGCAATCTCGTTTTCGTCGATGTACTTGTTGATGACCCGCGTCATGGCCGCGCGCAGGCCGGTCAGGTGAGTGCCGCCATCGGCTTGCGGAATGTTGTTGGTAAAGCAGAGCACCTGCTCCTGATAGGAATCGTTCCACTGCATCGCCACTTCGACGCCGATGGTGACGTTGTCGCCGCCCGCCGTGGCTTCGCCCGCCGAGTAGAAAATCTTGGGATGGAGCACGCTCTTGTTGCGGTTGATGTACTCGACGAAACTCTGCACGCCGCCAGCAAAGGCAAACAGTTCCTCCTTGCCGGAACGCTGATCGACCAGCCGGATGGCGACGCCGTTATTGAGGAAGGAGAGTTCGCGCAGGCGCTTGGCGAGAATTTCGTAATGAAATTCAACCATGCTGAAAATTTCCTCATCGGCGAGAAAATGCACTTCGGTGCCGCTTTTTTCGGCGTCGCCAGTGATTTTCAGCGGCGAGACTTCAACGCCGTCACGCAGTTCGATGACGCGATCGACCGGCGCGCCGCGATTGAATTCGATGAAGTGTTTTTTGCCCTCGCTGCGGATGGTCAGGCGCAGCCATTTCGACAGCGCATTGACGCAGGAGACGCCAACCCCGTGCAGACCGCCGGAAACCTTGTAGGAATTCTGGTTGAATTTGCCGCCGGCGTGCAGTTCGGTGAGGGCAATTTCGGCCGCCGAACGCCTGGGTTCGTGCTTGTCATCCATTTTGACGCCGGTCGGGATGCCGCGACCATTGTCGATGACCGAAACCGAGTTGTCGGGGTGGATGGTGACCGTAATATCGTCACAATGCCCGGCCAGCGCCTCGTCGATGGAATTGTCGACAACCTCGAAGACCAGGTGATGCAGGCCGGTGCCGTCGGAAGTATCGCCGATGTACATGCCAGGGCGCTTCCTCACGGCTTCAAGACCTTCAAGTATCTGGATACTGGATTCGTCATAGGCCGACGCGGCCTCCGGCGTGTTGTTTTCTTCACTCATTGTTACGGGTTCCACGTGAAACAATAAAAGCCCATCCGGGCGGACGGGCCTTCTTCTGCTGAAAATAATAGGGGTCAGATACGCATCGGCATGATGACGTACTTGAAGCGTTCATCGCCCGGCACCGTGACGAGGGCGCTGGAATTGGCGTCATTGAAGCTCCACTGCACTTCATCGGTATGCAGATTGCCGAGGACATCGAGCAGGTAACTGACGTTGAAGCCGACATCAATCGCCTCGCCACCGTAGCTCACTTCGATTTCTTCCTGCGCTTCTTCCTGCTCGGCATTGGCGGCGATCAGCTTGAGGCTGTTGTCGCCGAGCACGACGCGAATGCCGCGGAATTTCTCGTTGGTCAGAATAGCGGCGCGCTGCATGGCCTGCATCAGGATCAGACGGCCGACGGTCATGTGATTGCGCAAGGCCGATGGTACGACCCGCTCATAATCCGGGAATTTGCCGTCGATCAGCTTGGAAACAAGAACCACCGAGCCAAAAGCAAAACGCACCTGATTGGCGGCCAGCGTGATGTGCAAGGCTTCGTCGCTATCGACCAGCAGACGGTTGAGTTCAAGCACGGTCTTGCGCGGCAGGATCAGTTCCTGACGCGGCAATTCGGCGTCGATACCGACGCTGGCGTAAGCCAGACGATGACCATCGGTGGCCACGGCCCGCAGTTCCTTGCCATCGACCAGCAGCAAGAGACCGTTCAGGTAATAGCGCACGTCCTGGGCGGCCATGCTGTATTGGGTCTTACCCAGCAACTGACGAAAATCTCTTTGCGAAATCTGGAACTGCCGGGTTTCGCCATCGCTCAGGGTCATCCGGGGAAAGTCATCGGCAGGCAGGGTTTGCAGACTGAAACGGCTCTTTCCAGCGCGCACCTGCAAGCGTTTGTCTTCAAGGAGCAGACTGACTTCCGTGCCTTCCGGCAACGAGCGCAGAATCTCCTGCAACTTGCGGGCGCCGACCGTCACCGCGCCGTCGCCGTCACCAACCGCGCCATCGGTGATGGTCGTGATCTGAATCTCAATATCGGTCGCCAGCAGCGTCAGGCGCTCGCCCTTCTTTTCCAGCAGCACATTGGAGAGGATCGGCAAGGTATGACGCCGTTCGACAATTCCCGATACCGACTGCAAGGGGGCAAGAAGCGTGTCTCTTTGGCTTTTAATAAGAATCATAAGTTAAATTCCTTTGAAGACTATGTCCGGAACAGTTCTGTGGATAACTAAAATTAACACTTGTTTTTCAGATAGTTGAATTTATTTTTAGGTTCTTGGCAAGCCTCTGGGCGGGCTGTGGATGAAATCGGGATTATTTTCCCACAAACAGCAAATTCCGGCTTTCTTCACAAAGTATGGACAGTTAATCCACAGGCTTGTTAACGGGTCGCGCTATCCCTTCAGGACTTGCAGCAGGACGTGGAGATCGTGGTTCAGTTCGCTTTCCTTCAGGCGCAGCGCGTCGATGGTCTTGACGGCGTGAATCACCGTGGTGTGGTCGCGGCCGCCGAAGGCGTCGCCGATTTCCGGGAAACTGTGCGAGGTCACTTCACGGCACAGCCACATGGCCAGTTGCCGGGGCCGGGCAATGGCGCGGGTGCGCTTTTTTGAGAACAGATCGGCAACCTTGATCTTGTAATAGTCGGCCACGGTCTTCTGGATATTGTCGATGCCGATGTTGCGGACAGCGCCGATGGTGTCCTTGAGCGCCTCTTTGGCGAGGTCGAGGGCGATGGCCCGACCATGAAAAGAAGAATAGGCCAGCACTTTTTTCAGCGCCCCTTCGAGTTCACGGACATTGGAGCGCAGGTGTTTGGCGATGAAAAAGGCGACTTCATCGTCAAGCCGAATGCCTTCGGCCTCGGCCTTCTTTTGCAGAATGGCGACGCGCATTTCCAGTTCCGGCGGCTCGATCTGCACCGTCAGGCCCCAGTCGAAGCGGGTCACCAGACGGTCATCGAGGCCGCTGATGTCCTTGGGATAGGTATCGCAGGTGATGATGATCTGCTTGCGGGCTTCGATCAAGGCATTGAAAAGAAAGAAAAATTCTTCCTGCGAACGGTTCTTGCCATTGAAAAACTGGACATCATCGAGCAACAGCACGTCGAGCGAGCGGTAAGCCTGCTTGAAACTGTCGAAGGATTTTTGCTGGTAAGCGCGGACGACATTCGAGTAGTAATCCTCGGTATGAACGTAACGCACCACTTTGTCCGCGTTCTCACTGATGATGGCGTTGCCGATGGCGTGGATCAAGTGGGTCTTGCCGAGGCCCGCGCCGCCGTAGATGAACAGCGGGTTGTACGCGCCGCCCGGACTGTTGGCGACCTGAACGGCCGCCGCCCGGGCCAGATCATTGGCTTTGCCGACGACCAGACTATCGAAGGTGAAATTCGGGAAAAGGCGCGATTTTTCGTAGCCGTTGTGGTGGCTGGGCTTTTTTTCTTCATTTTTCGCCGGTTTGACCGTTGTGGCGACCGCTTCGGTCAGCGTTGCCGTCGCGGCGCTTGCTTCGCCGGGGGCGGGCGCGTCGGAGCGGCCATTGTCGGTCACCAGGGCAATGCAGACCGGGGCGGCGAAGAAGCTGCGCGACAGATCCTCGATGCGCGTCAGATAGCGATCGCGTACCCATTTCAGGATGAAGCTGTTGGGCGCGACCAGACGCAATCCGTCTTTCATCGCGCCGTTTTCGCCATCGAGGCGAAGCGGCTTGATCCAGGTATTGAACTGTTGCGCAGGTAGTTCCTGTTCAAAGCGTTGCAAACAGGATTCCCAGAAACCGGTCATTGACGACAATGCTCCTTCCCGCCAGCCAGCTCATGTCCGGCGGGTCTTGATGATTTGATGATTTGTCGGGGATTCGCCAGCCCCGTTTGGCGGTTGGCGAAGGTGCTCATTTTACCCTTCGGCGACCAAGTTACCCACGAGCGGCAAAAATAATTGACCTTGACAAGCGGGTGGTAAACACGGTGTAATTGCCCGTTTTTCCAAGCACATCAAGGGATTACCAGCATGAAACGCACCTATCAACCATCCGTCGTGCGCCGCAAGCGCACCCACGGTTTTCTGGTTCGGATGCGCACCAAGGGGGGGCGGGCCGTGATCGCTGCCCGCCGCGCCAAGGGTCGCAAGCGTCTGGGCGTTGTTTGATCCGGACCTTCGGTGAGGTGGATCAAGGCTTCGCCAGACGCTATCGCCTGAGCAAAACGGATGAGTTTTCATCCGTTTTTGGTTTCCGCAAGGCCATTCGCGGTCAGTTGCTGATGCTCCATTACCAGCCGCGCCCAGTTACTGAAACCACGGCCCGTCTTGGTCTGGTGGTCGGCAAGAAGTTTCTCCGCCGGGCGGTCGACCGCAACCGCTGCAAGCGGCTGTTACGCGAGCAGTTCCGCCAGCAGCGCAGCGGCTTGCCCGCCTGTGATCTGGTCGTGCGTCTGGCGACCAAGCCGGGAAAGCTCGACGCCGCTGGTCTGGTCGGCGATTTTCTCGCCTTGCTCGGCAAGCTGCGGCGCTTTCCGCCAGCGGGAGCCGCATGAAACGCCTGTTGATCGGCCTGATCCGCGCATATCGCTATGCCATCAGTCCGCTTCTCGGGCAGCGTTGTCGTTATGTTCCAAGCTGTTCGGCGTATACGATGGAAGCGCTGGAGAAATACGGCGCCGTCAAGGGCGGCTGGCTGGGGGCCAAGCGCATTTGCCGCTGCCATCCCTGGCGTCCGGGCGGGTATGATCCCGTACCCTGATTTGTTCATTGTCTGATTGCATGGGTTATTCATGGATTCTCGTCGCCTGATCCTGGTCATCATCTTCACCCTTTCGAGCTTCCTCCTGTGGCAAAACTGGGAGCAGTACAAGCAGCCGAAACCGCCTGCCGGGGCAGCGACCGCCGCAGCACAAGCGGTTGGCGATAGCGCGCCGCGTCCAAGCGTCGACCTGCAAACCGGCGTTCCCACACCCGGCGTCAGCGCCGCCGCCGTTCCGACCGCCCCTGTCGTCGCTGGCGAAACCTTCACCATCACCACGGATTTGCTGCAAGCCACCATTTCAGCCCAGGGCGGCGACATCGTTCGTCTCGAACTGTTCAAATACAAGGAAAAAGACCATCAGGACAAGAATTTCGTCCTCTTTGACAGTAAACACCAGTATTTTGCCCAAAGCGGCCTGATCGGCGAGGGGCTGCCGACGCACCGCACGCTTTTCCGCCGCGTTGTCGGCCCCAGCGAACTGGCCGCCGACGCCGACACGCTGCAAGTGCGCCTCGAAGCCGATGGCCCCAACGGCGGCAAAATCGCCAAGATTCTGACCTTCCACCGCAATTCCTATCTGTCGACGTCAGCTGGGAAATCAGCAACAACGGCCAGCAGGCAATTGCCCCGCACGCCTATTTCCAGATTCAGCGCGACGGCGAAGCGCCGGAAGGCGAGTCGAGAATGGTGATGACCTTCACCGGCCCCGCCGTCTATACCGAGGAACACAAGTACCAGAAGCTGAGTTTTTCCGACATCGCCGACAAAAAAGCCAAGTTCGCCAACACCGCCGATAACGGTTGGGTGGCGATGGTTCAGCACTATTTTGTCGCCGCCTTCGTGCCGCCGGAAAAAATGGCCCGCGAGTTCTACATGAGGAAACTCGACAACGCCAACGTCTATCAGGCCGGTCTGATCGTGCCCGTTGCCGCGATCGCGCCGGGGGCGACCGGCACGGCGTCGGTCAAGCTGTTTGCCGGGCCGCAGGAGCAGGCGACGCTCAAAGAGATCGCGCCGGGCCTTGATCTGGTCGTCGATTACGGCTGGCTGACCGTGATTGCCGCGCCGATTTTCTGGGCCTTGCAATTCATTCACGGCATGGTCGGCAACTGGGGCTGGGCCATCGTCGTCCTGACCATCATCATCAAGGCCATTTTCTTCCCGCTCTCCGCCGCCTCCTACAAGTCGATGGCGAGAATGCGCGTGCTGACGCCGCGCCTGATGCAGTTGAAAGAACGCTACGGCGACGACAAACAGCGTCTCAATCAGGAAATGATGAAGCTCTACCAGACTGAAAAGGTTAATCCGCTCGGCGGCTGCCTGCCGATTCTGGTGCAGATTCCGGTCTTCATCGCCCTCTACTGGGTTCTCCTCGGCGCTGTCGAAATGCGCGGCGCACCGTGGATTCTGTGGATTCACGACCTCGCCGCCGCCGACCCCTTCTACATCCTGCCGGTCATTATGATGGCCTCGATGTTCGTCCAGATGAAGCTCAACCCGACGCCGCCCGACCCGATTCAGGCCAAGGTGATGATGATGATGCCGCTTATTTTCGGCGTCATGTTCTTCTGGTTCCCGGCGGGCCTCGTCCTTTACTGGGTGGTCAACAACATCCTCTCGATCGCCCAGCAATGGCAGATCACCCGCATGATCGACAGCGGCGGCAAGGCCGCCAATGACGCCAAAGCCTGACGCGATGTGAGCGCCGCCGATTACGTAAACCGTTCGCCCTGAGCTTGTCGAAGGGACAGGCTCAGCCCGAACGGTATAAGGGGTGTGTGCACTTGAATCAAAACCGCTCTAGCCCATTTGCCGAAACCATCGCCGCCATCGCCACCGCCCCCGGTCGCGGCGGCGTCGGCGTCATCCGCGTCTCGGGCTGCGACCTGCTGCCTTTCGCCCTGACCCTGAGCGGTCAGACGCCGAAGCCGCGTTACGCCACGCGGGCGGATTTTCGCGCCGCCGACGGCAGCGCCATCGACAACGGCCTTTTGCTCTACTTTCCCGCGCCGCATTCCTTTACCGGCGAAGACGTGCTCGAACTGCACGGTCACGGCGGCCCGGTCGTGTTGCGACTCCTGCTTGCCCGCTGCCTCGATCTCGGCGCGCGGCTCGCCGAACCGGGCGAATTTTCCCGCCGCGCCTTCTTGAACGGCAAAATGGATCTGGCCCAGGCTGAAGCCGTCGCCGACCTGATCGACGCCGCCACGGCAGAAGCCGCCCGCTCGGCCATGCGCTCCTTGCAGGGCGAGTTTTCCCGCGCCATCGAGCGCCTCACCGCAGAACTCATCAACCTGCGGATGCTGGTTGAAGCGACGCTCGATTTTCCCGACGAAGACATCGACTTTCTCAAAGCCGCCGATGCCTTTGGCCGACTTCTGCGCCTGCAAGGCCAACTGGCCGACGTCTTCGCCCGCGCCGGGCAGGGCAAGCTCCTGCAAAGCGGCCTCCAGGTCGTCCTCGCCGGGCAGCCCAATGTCGGTAAATCCTCCTTGCTCAACCGTCTGGCGGGCGACGAACTGGCCATCGTCACCGCCATCCCCGGCACCACCCGTGACGCGCTGCGCTCGACCATCCAGATCGCCGGCATCCCGCTGCACATCATCGACACCGCCGGGCTGCGCGATACCGAGGACGAAGTCGAGCGCCTCGGCATCGAGCGCAGTTGGCGGGAAATCGCCCAAGCCGATGTCCTGCTCCTCATCGTCGACGCCCGGAGCGGCGTCACCGCCGCCGACCGCCAAATCCTCGCCCGCCTGCCGGGCAGCCTCAAGCGCCTCACCGTCTGCAACAAGATCGACCTTGCCGACCGTCAGGCCGAACGCCACGCCGACGGCGAGACAGTGACCATCTCGCTCTCGGCCAAAACCAGCGACGGCATCGACCTGCTGCGCCAGGAACTCCTCGACATCGCCGGCTGGCGTCAAAGCGAAGACGTTTTCATCGCCCGCGAACGCCACCTGCGCGCGCTGGCCGCCGCCCAGGAGCGCATCGCCGCCGCCCGCGCCGTCGCCGAGAGCCAGCAGCCCGCCCTCGAACTCTTTGCCGAAGAACTCCGCCTCGCCCAGCAAGCCCTCGGCGAAATCACCGGCCAATTCACCGCTGACGATCTCCTTGGTGTTATCTTCAGCCGCTTCTGCATCGGGAAGTAAACATTGTTTGAAGGAGCAAGAAAATGCTTTTGAAAAATCTGCTGGCCGGAATTTCCGTGGCGATTGGCCTGGTTGTTTTGGGCATTTACATGAACCTGGGGCTGCAAAGTTTCTCGAACAAGGAGCGGGTTGTCACCGTCAAAGGACTGGCCGAAAAGGAAATCAAGGCGGTCTCTGCCCGGATCGAGATTGACTACTCGTTTTCCGGGGATGTTGCGAAAGAAATCATCTCGCGGATTGATAACCGCACGGGCGACATCGAAGCCTATCTGAAAACCGGAGGCTACGATCACTATACGGTTTCAGAACTCAGCCTGACCGACCGCAAAACCTATTACACCGAAACCTACAGAGACGGTAAAACCGTTCGCGTCAAGCAGGACAGATACGTGGCGAGAAAATCCATCGCTCTGGAAATCAGCGACGTGACGAAAGCGGCGGGCATTGCCAACGCCATGAATATTGACCTCATCAGCAAAGACCTGACTGCTGATCTATCGACCTCCTATCAGTTTCCTGAGTTGAACGCCATCAAGCCGGAACTGATTGCCGAAAGCACCAGAAATGCGCGAATCGCTGGCGAACAGTTCGCCAAGGATTCGCAATCACGCCTGGGCAAGATCAAAACCGCCGCCCAAGGCCCGATCAGTATTGCCGGAAATTATGAGGAAAGCGCCGCTGATTCTTCCTCAATACCCAACGAACCCTATATCGAAAAAGCTAGGGTCGTCAGCACCATTGTTTTCTTTTTGGAAGACTGATTTCAGTCAACACGCGCCAGATTGCCGAGGAAAGTTTCGGCGTTCTGGAAGCCGACGATGCGCAGGCTGGTGATTTGTTGTCCCTTGGCGTTAAAAAAGAGGATGCCGGGTGGGCCGTATAGCTGGAAGCGGGCGAGTAGCGCCTTGTCGTCGTCGTTGTTGGCGGTGACGTCGGCCTGGAGCAAGGTGAAGGCGGCGAGTTTGTCGCGTACTGCCGGGTTGGCGAAGGTGAGTTTTTCCATTTCCTTGCACTCTTGGCACCAGTCGGCGTAGAAATCGAGCATCACGGGCCGGTCGGTGGCGGCGAGGCGGCTGTCCAGTTCGGCGAGGGAGCGGATTTTCTCGAATGGCAGGCGGGTTGTTGCGCTGACGGTTGCGCCGCCGCGCAGACCGGCCAGCGGTTGCAGCGGGTCGCGGCTGCCGGCCAGCGCGCCGAGGAGGAGGGCTGCGCCGTAGAGCAGCATGACGATGCCGACGCCTTTCCAGAACCGCTGGCCGCCCTTGGCTTGCGGCGGTAGCGGGTCGAGGGCGTGGAGGTAGATGGCGGGCAGGATGAGCAACACGGCCCAGCCGAGCATCACCGCCGCTGCGGGCAGCACCGGCGTGACCAGCCACAGGGCGGTGGCCAGCAGCAGCACGCCAAAAGCCTTTTTGACGCTTTCCATCCACGGCCCGGCTTTGGGCAGCAGGCCGCCGCCAGCGACGCCGACGGCGATCAACGGTGCGCCCATGCCCAGTCCCATGGCGTAGAGCGCCGCGCCGCCCAGGAGGGCGTCGCCGGTCTGGCCGATGTAGAGCAAGCCGCCAGCCAGCGGCGCGGCGACGCAGGGGCCGACGATGAGGGCCGAGAGCGCGCCCATGAGAAAGATGCTGAGGCCGCGCCCGCCGCGCAAATGGCCGGATTCTGCCGACAGTCTGCTTTGCAGCGCCGTCGGCAACTGCAACTGGTAAAACCCGAACATCGACAAGGAGAGCAGGACGAAAATCAGGGCAAAAGCGCCGAGCACCCAGGCATTCTGCAATTGCGTCGAGAGCAGGGTGCCGGTCAGACCGGCGGCGACGCCCGCGGCGGCGTAAGTCAGCGCCATGCCCTGAACATAGGCCAGGGCCAGGGCGAAACCTCTGGCGTGCGAAGCCCGCTGCCCTTGTCCGGCGATGATGCCGGAGAGAATGGGGATCATCGGCAGGACGCAGGGTGTCAGCGAGAGGCCAAGACCGGCGGCGAAAAAGAAGGCGATATTGACCCAGAACCCGGCGTTTTTCAGCATCGCCGCAATGCGTCCGCTTTCGTCGCCCGTACTGTCGTCGCCGGGTGCGGCGCTGGGGGTTGTGGCCGGGTCGGGCAGGGTCAAGGCGACCGTCTGCTGCTGCGGCGGATAGCAGATGCCGCCGTCGGCGCAGCCTTGCGAGGTCAGCGTCAGCCGCAGCGGCAGTTCGCCGGAACTCATGCGCGTGACCGGCAGGCGGATGCTCACGCTCTGGTAATAGACCTCCATTTTGCCGAAGGTGTCGTCGTCTTTCTCCTTGCCTTTGGGCAGCACCGGCGGGCCGAGGGTGACGGCTTCGCTGTCGGCGGCGAAGCGGAATTTGTTGCGGTAGAGGTAGTAATCGTCGGCGATGCGGTAGACGATTTCGATGGTCTGCCCATCGAGCGCGCGGGCCGTGGGCTGGAAGGCGACCGCCGGATCAAGAAACTCCTGGGCCTGGGCGAGCGGAAGGAAGCAAGCCAATAACAGCAGTAAGCGGTACAGCGTCACGGGCGCGTTTCCTCGGCCAGCCAGTTGAGATAGGCCGGTAAGCCGCGGCTGATCGGCACGGCGATGATTTCGGGTACCTCATAAGGATGCAGTTCGCGGATGCGGGCTTCAATGGCGGCGTAGCGGTCAGCGGTTGTTTTGATCCACAGCGGCGCTTCGCTCGCTGACTCGACCGCGCCCCGCCAGCGATAGACCGACTGCGCGCGTGGCAGCAGATTGACGCAGGCCGCCAGTTTTTCTTCGACGACGGCCCGCGCGATGGCGTTGGCGACGGTGTCGTCAGGACAGTTGGTGATGATGAGCAAGGCTTCCATCGGCCCATTTTACTTGATTCATCCGGCCCGCTGATTCTTGGTCCATGTATGGAGATAAGGCGTTGAGTATAAAAACAATTTCGTTCAACCCCGGCAGCGGCGGCATGACGCGGCGATCAATGGCCGGGCAGTTGAGGCATCTATGGACATATAATCGGTCGCAGCCTTGTTATCCCATCGGAATTATTGCAACCCCACCACCAAGAGGAGTCATCCATGAAAAAAATTCTGCTTGCCACCCTGCTTGCCAGCGCGCTTGGCGCGGCTATGGCCGCCGATAGTCTCAAGATCGCCATTACCGGCCCCTTCTCCGGCGGTTCGGCGCCGATGGGGGTGTCGATGCGTGATGGCGCCAAGCTCGCCATCAACGAAATCAACGCCAATGGCGGCGTCGATATTGGCGGCAAAAAAATGCGGATCGAGATCATCGAGCGCGATGATGAAGCGAAAAACGAGCGCGGCGCGTTGATCTGTCAGGAACTGGCGGCGATGGACGATCTTTCCGGCGTCATCGGCACTGCCAACACCGGCGTCGTGCTCGCCGGCGACAAGTATTTGCAGGAAAAAGGCATTACCAAAATCATTACGCCCGCTGCCGGCTCGGCCTCGATGACGCAGTGGCGCGACGCCAAGCCGCCGACCTTGTCCATTTTCCGCTTTGCCGCGCATGACGGCATCCAGTCGGCGATGGTGGTCGAGGAGGCGATCAAGCGCCACTTCACCAAGGTCGCCATCCTGCACGACGCCACCAACTTCGGCGTTTCCGGCCGCAATGACTTGCAGGCGCAGATTAAGGCCCAGGGCGACAAGCTCCAGGTCGTCGCTGTCGAGAAGTTCAATATCGGCGACAAGGACATGACCGCCCAGTTGCTGCGCGCCAAGTCGGCGGGGGCGGAGGCGGTGCTGATCTGGGGCATCGGCCCGGAACTCGCCGCCGTCGCCAACGGCAAGGCCAAGCTGGGCCTGAAAGAGCCGCTGATCGGCGGCTGGACGCTGTCGATGTCCAATTTCATTGACAACGCGGGCAAGAACGCCGACGGCAGCGTGATGCCGCAGACCTTCATCGAGGAGCCGGTGACGCCCAAGGCCGAAGCCTTCATCAACAGCTACCACCGCAATTACAACGTCAGCCGCATTCCCTCGCCGGTTTCGGCGGCCCAGGGTTACGACGCCGTGCTGCTTTTTGCCGCCGCCGCCAAACAGGCGGGCAGCACCAACAGCCAGAAGATCAAAGAGGCGCTGGAAGACCTGAAGGAGCCGGTGCAGGGCGTGATCGCCACCTGGAACAAGCCTTTTTCCAAGTGGAATCCCGACGATGAAAACACCCACGAGGCCTTCACCCACGCCCAGACCATCATGGGCGTCGTCAAGGATGGCCGCGTCACCTTCGCCCACGCCGAGGACAAGGCCCGTCTGGCCAAGGCGGCGGGCGGCAAAAAGAGCAAGTAATTCAGGCATCGGCAATCAGGGGCGGTGATTCTTGCCCCTGATTGCAGGCAAACTGATCCCTGACGACGCATGGATGCTTCGATTCTGCTTCAAATCTGCGTAAGCGGCGCTTTCATGGGCCTCGTTTATGCGCTGGTCGCCTACGGTTTCCAGCTCACCTTCGCCACCAGCAAAAGCATCAACTTCGGCCAGGGCGAACTGGTCATGCTGTCGGCCTTTTGCAGCCTGACGCTGCTGGGGCTGGGCGTGCCTTACTGGCTGATGGTGCCGCTTGGCCTCCTGATCGGCGCCTTGCTCGGCCTCGTCGTCGAACGCGCCGCTGTGCGGCTGGCGCTGGAGCAGAAATCCGAGGGCTGGATTTTGCTGACCATCATCCTCGGCCTGTTTGGCTTTTCGCTCGCCGAAAACATCTGGGGCCGCGACGACCGGCCCTTCCCGACGCCGATTCCGTCCGACCCGTTCAGCATTTTTGGCGTAGACATCACCTGGCTCGAAGTCTCCGTCGCCGTTGGCGTCTTCGGCATCATGGGCCTGATCGAATTATTCAAGCGCCAGACCCTGCTCGGCAAAGCCTTCGACGCCGTTGCCGCCGACCGCGACGCGGCTGAACTGATGGGCATTTCGGCGACCCGCACGGTCATGCTCTCCTATGCCCTTTCCGGCGCTGTCGCGGCGCTGGCGGGCATTCTCATTTCGCCGATCACCACGGTTGGCCCGACCATGGCTTCGGTGCTCATTCTCAAGGCGTTTTCGGTGGCCGTCGTCGCCGGGCTGAACTCCGGTTTTGGCGTGGTGCTGGTCGGCCTTGCTCTCGGCGCGCTGGAAAATTACGCCAGTCTCCAACTCGGCAGCGGCTGGCGCGAAGCGCCGGGGCTGGCGCTCCTCATCACGGCGCTGGCGCTCCGGCCCAACGGCATTTTCGGCAAAGCGACCATCCGCAAAGTCTGATGACGACATGAAACGCTTTTTCCTCATCCGTGGCGCTGAACTCGCCGCCCTCATCGCTCTGGTCGCCGTTCCGCTCTTCGTCAGCAACCCGTTTGCCCTCGGTCTGCTGACCCTGCTCGCCATCTACGGCATCCTGCTGATCGGCCTCGATGTCACCGTCGGTTATCTCGGCCAGGTCAATCTGGGGCAGGCCGCTTTTCTCGGCATCGGCGCGTACACGGCGGGCCTGCTGGTTGCCCACGCGGGCGCGGGCATTTTGCTGGCGCTGGCCGCCGCTTTCGTCGTCTGCCTCGTCCTCGGCGCGCTGTTGGCGCTGCCCGCCCTGCGTCTCGAAGGCCCGCAGTTTGCGCTGGCGACCCTGAGTTTCGGCGCGCTGGCCGTCACCGTGCTCAATGAATGGGAAGATCTGACGCAAGGCGCGCAGGGGCTGTCGCTGGCGCGACCGGCGCTGTTTGGCCAGACGCTCGACGCCGCCGGGTTTTACTGGCTGTGCGTCGGCCTTCTGGCGCTGGTCTGGCTGGGCATGAAAAACCTGCTCTCCTCGCAATGGGGCCGCGCCTTCGAGGCCCTGCGCGACAGTCCGATCGCCACCGACGCCATGGGCGTCGGCGCGTATCGTCACAAAGTCATCGCCTTTGCCTTCGGCTCGGCGCTGGGCGGGTTGGCGGGCGGTCTTTACGCTTTCGATTTCAAATATTTGCAGCCGCACAGCTTCACCTATGAACTGATGGTCATCCTGCTCCTCGGCGTCGTCCTCGGCGGCCGCAAGAGCCTGTGGGGCGCGGTGGTCGGCGCGGCCTTCATCGTTCTGCTGCCCAATCTCCTGTCCAGCGCCACCCTGTTCCGCGTTTTTTCCATCATCGGCCTCATCATTGCCCTGCTCGGCGTGATCGGCGGCTGGAAGGACAAGACGGCGCTGCGCTTCCAGAGTCTCGCCCCGGTCGTGGCGATGGCCCTGCTCGTCGCGGGCAGCTTTGTCGTCGAGCATACCGAAGACTGGCGCAAGGCCATTTTCGCCCTGATGCTGTTTTCGGTCGTGGTCGGCCTGCCCGAAGGCTTGATGGGTTTTGCCAGCAAACTGCTGACCCGGATCTTCCGCCTGCCCGCCGCCCCCCTGCCCGCCGCCAGCCCGCTCGACGCGGTGCTGCCCCGGCAACAGGCCGAGGCCACGACCTTGCTCGATCTGCGCGGCCTCAAGCGTTATTTTGGCGGCATCAAGGCGGTCGATGGCGTCGATATGGTGGTCAAGGCAGGCACGGTGCATGGCCTGATCGGCCCCAACGGCTCCGGCAAATCGACCGCCGTCAACGTCATCTCCGGCCTCTACGCGCCGAGCGGCGGCCAATTGCTGCTCGATGGCGCGCCCCTGCCGGTTGGCAGCCTCTATCGCGTTGCTGGCGCCGGCGTCGCCCGCACCTTCCAGAACCTGCAACTGTTCGGCGAACTGTCGGCGCTCGATAACGTCATGGTCGCCCTGCGCGACACCTACCGGCTGCCGTGGCCGCTGGTCCTGCTCGGTTTTGCCAGAGGCGAAGAAAAACGGGCGCAGGCCGCTGCGCTGGCCCTGCTCCAACTGGTCGGCCTCGACCAGCAGGCGCGGACGCGAGCCAGGGATCTGACCTACGGCGCCCAGCGTTTTCTCGAAATCGCCCGCGCCCTCGCCCGCAAACCGCGCCTCCTGATCCTCGACGAACCCGCCGCCGGTCTGGCCCACCCCGATGCCCTCCAACTGGTCGACATCATCCGCCGCATTCATGGCCGCGGCATCGCCATCGTCCTCATCGAACACCACATGGATGTCGTCAGCGCCCTGTGCGACGCCGTCACGGTCCTCGATGGCGGGCAGGTCATCGCCGAAGGCAGCGCCGAAGAAATCAAGCGCCATCCCAGGGTCGTCGAGGCTTACCTCGGCGCGGCGGCTTAGCGTTAACAGGCCCTAAGCCGGGAGCCAGCCAGAATGCTCAAAGTCGACAATCTCCATGCCGGTTACGGCGGCGCGGAAGTGCTGCAAGGCGTCAATCTGAGCGTCGAAGAAGGGGCGGTCGTCGCCCTCATCGGCGCCAACGGGGCGGGCAAGACCACCGCCATGCGCGCCATTTCCGGCCTCATCAAGCCGAGCGCCGGTAGCGTCACCCTCGCTGGCCAGGCCGTCACCGGCTACAGCGCCGCCCGCATCGCCCGCCTTGGTCTGGCCCATTCGCCCGAAGGCCGCAAGGTCTTCGGCCCGCTGTCGGTCGAAGACAACCTGCTGCTCGGCGCTTATCGCCGCTTGCCCCATTTCTTTGGCTTCAGAAAAAAAGCCGCGCCCGATCTCGACAAGGTCTACGCCCTCTTTCCCCGCCTCGCCGAACGCCGCGCCCAGGCGGCAGGCACGCTCTCCGGCGGCGAGCAGCAGATGCTCGCCATTGGCCGGGCGCTGATGGCAGAACCACGGGTCATGCTCCTCGACGAACCCTCAATGGGCCTCGCCCCGGTCATCGTTCAGGAAGTCTTCGCCACCATCCGCCGCCTCAAGGAAGCCGGAATCACCCTGCTCCTGGTCGAACAATTCGCCAGAAGCGCCCTGGAAGTCGCCGATTACGCCTACGTCATGGAGCGCGGCAAAATCGCTGTCGAAGGCGTGCCCGCTGATTTGCAGAGGGATCAGCGGGTGTTGGCGGCATATCTCGGTTAAGAACTTGTCCGTAAATAAGAAAATCATTGCAAAACTGAGCAACCCATATCCCCAAATACCGTTCGCCCTGAGCTTGTCGAAGGGCGGGACATCACCGCCAGCGCGTCCGTTCATCCTTCGACAAGCTCAGGACGA